>DATKUX010000076.1:0-14479 GCA_035530395.1 Spirochaetia bacterium | reverse complement strand
GAGGGCATAGCCGGTACCACGCGGGCGCCGGGCTTGACGGCCATTCCGGACCCCGTCCGGCCCGAAGAAGTGATCCCTGCCCCAGTCCGGCCGGCAGGGGACATCCCGGAACCCGTCCGGCCTGAAGAAGCGATCCCCTCCGGTTGTACCTCCCGGTAGGTAGTGTTCGGACCCATGATGGCATCCACCTGCATTTTCTCCGCCAACAGAAGTTTGGCTATACTGGTCTGGGCCATCTGCTGCGCCGAAATGTTCACGCCCCTGTTCATCAGGCGCTCCCACACCAGGTATTTGCCCGCTGAAAGTCCCATCTGCTGCGCTTGGTGCCGCTGGGCCGGGGTCATATCGGCAAAGAGCAACTTAGCCGGCGTTTGTTCGGCCTTGAGCTGGGCGGCCAGGGCCTGGTAGGCATCCTCCCGGCGCAGTTGTGCCAAGGCCAGCCGGCCCGGTGTGTAGGTAATCATCATCAAGTTGTTCTGGTCGCCTTGTTTCAGGTAGTGCATGGCTACCGCCTTTTGCGCTATGTTATCCAGCGCCTGGTCCAGCGGACGGCCGTAAAGAGGCAGCGACTGCAGCAGGTTTTGGCCGTCCCCGTTCAGCCCCTGGGCCCGCACCACCCGTCCCCACGCATTCATACCCAGTTCGATGCTGGGATTGATGTCCACGGAAACGTACCCGGCCGCGGGGAAGATGGATGCAAAGAGAGTGCCGGCCATCAGAATCACGAAGAGGGAAGCCGCCGCCAGGAGCAGGCGCCATTGGGTCTGAGCGGCCGGCCAGGCAAACTGGATCTCCTGGCCGACGGAAACCGTGCCCTGGGTCCGGGGAACCGTACGGAATTCCCCCTGCGGGGTCAGGACCATGCACCGGCTGCCGCTAGTCTTGAGTACGACCCCTGTTTCCAGTGCCATTGTCCACCCCCCCTTTCCAGATCCCCCGGACATATTCGTAAAGGTAGATGAATTCTTCCCGCCCGTCCAGCAGTAGGACCATGGCGATGATGTACTTCCGGCCCCGCTCGAGCGTCTTCATGTGCACCCCGGTTACCTTCTGCAGTTCGCCGATGGGCAGCCGTCCCCGCTCCCGCAGGGCCGTCATCAGCTCCGGCCGGCCGGCCAGAACGCGGGCCACGTTTTGCAGGGTCAGCCGCGTATCCCGGTGGCTCGGAGAGACCCGGACCAGTTCGTCAAACGAAAGACCGAACCCCGCCAGAACTTTACTAAACTCGCCAATTTCCGCCGCCCGTTCGCGGACCTCGTTTTCGGCCAGGTATTTCTCCCTGGCCTGGGCCACCAAAGCCGGGTTTTCCAGCTCCTGCCCGTCTTCGGAAGTGGTCACCAACTCCAAAAGCGGCTTTTTGCTCTCCCGGCGCAAATGGTCGTTCAAACGGCTTTTGATCACCAGCCGGGCAAAGGCCAGGAAAGGAATGCCGCGCCCGCCATCGAAGCGATCCACCGCCTCGTTCAAAGCCAGAAAGGCTACGCTCAGTTCATCGTCCTGCCCCCAGGCCAGCACGCGCTGGCAGTGCCGGGCGGCCACTCCGGCCGCGAACGGTTTCAGGGCAGCCAGGAGTTCGTCCCGGGCGAGGGCGTCGCCAGCCAGTGACCGCTCCAACAGGAGATCCCATTGTTCCGGCAAGGCATCACTTCCTTAACACTTCACCACGCCCCACCCACAGCGCGGCTTCCACCAGGAAGCAGTGCCCGGAAGCCCTCCCACCACAATATACGCGGGAGGCGCCTCTTTTGAGGGTATAAAACAGGGGCTTAAAGCCCCTTAGTTCTACATTTGTTGCCGCAAAACCTTCCCGGAAACCGGCCGATGGCTGCCCACCAGGCCGGACACGGCCATCGATCCTCCCGCCTGTTACCGCTAATAGCCCGCCAGGCCGATTACAGGGGCCAGCCAAAGCCCGGCCAGAAGGCCCGCCGCCAGAGCCCCGATAAGGGCCGCCACGAACCACTGGTTCATACCCGCACCCCCCCAAATGATATTGTTACCCGCAGTTCTAAGGGTTGAACGCGGCCCGGCCGCAGGAAAGCCTTGCAGCTGCGGTACCAGCCGGCCGAGACGGCGGCGGCCCGCACGAGGTTCAGCCGGCTGTGGTAAACGAGGTCGCGCACGCCGGGCAGTTCCAAAGTCGCCACCACACGGTCCAAATCGTCGTTTTCCAGCCGGTCGAACAGGCGGCGCAGGGAAATGTAATCCACCATGCTCCGTCTCAGTGTGGCCACCGACCGGGCAAAGCATTCCCCCCCGGCAATGCTCCGGGCAGCTAGTACACCGCTGGCCATGGAAACGAAGAGGGAGAACCCCAGCAGGGAGTCCATGAACCCCCCGGCATGGCCCACGAAAAGGGTGTTGCCCAGTTGGTAGGGACAGACGTAGCCGCTTACATGCTCGACGTCCCAGAAGGAAACCACCGGGTAGGTCAGACGCCGGGCATGAAGAAACTCCTGCCAGTAGGCCAGGGCTTCGGCCCGCCGCACGCCGGGGACGACCAGAGTCAGCGAGGCCATTTTCTCATTGAAGGGAACCATGTAGGCATACCCGTTGCGGGCAAGGCGCCGGTCGAACCACACCCGGGTGAATGACGGATCGAACTCGCCCACCACCTGGGCGCCCACCGACCAAGTGCGCAGAAGGTCTTGCCACACCCCCAGCATCGCCGGTATTTCCCGGTTGCCGCCCGCTACAACTACATAGTCGAATTCCTCCCGCAGGAAGAAATAGTCGGCCCGAGTATTGAACAGGACGGGGCCGTGGTACATATTGGCCAATTACCCTGTTACCGAGTGGCCCGCCCGGCTAACCTCCATCGTAAAACCGAGGTCTGGACCGGTTAAGTCCCGCTGCACCGTTGGTCCGTACATACGGATGCGGCGCACCTGGGACAGGGGCCGCAAGTCAAGGCCGTACACATGTTTGAGCTCGCGCGCCACATCGACAATGGGGCGATGCATCACCGGCATCACCACTCCGACATGGGCAAAGGCCTGGCCCGGTCGGTCGCCCTGCTCGAAAACATGCGTTTCGACCCCCAACCGCTCCAGGGTGACGGCGCAGGCAAGACCTGCCACCCCGGCGCCGACGACGGCCACCCGCACAGCTCTCTCCCCTTTTGGGTCATGATCGCCAGTCAGTCTTCCTGTTGATCTTGTCCCCGTGCGGATCAAAGGCCCGCCCGGGCCGCAGG
This sequence comes from Spirochaetia bacterium, assembly GCA_035530395.1. Taxonomy (GTDB): domain Bacteria; phylum Bacillota; class Desulfotomaculia; order Desulfotomaculales; family JAJYZD01; genus JAJYZD01. The sequence goes on along the minus strand of DATKUX010000076.1, from coordinate 11,283 downwards.
AAAGCCTTGCAGATCCGGTACCACCCGGCCGAGACGGCAGCGGCCCGCACAAGATTCAGCCCGCTGTGGTAGACCAGGTCGCGCACGCCGGGCAGACCCAGAGTCGCCACCAGACGGTCCAGGTCGTCGTTTTCCAGCCGGTCGAACAGGCGGCGCAGGGAAAGGGCATCCAACATGTTCTGTCTAACCGGCGCCACCGACCTGGCGAAACTTCCTCCCCGGACGATGGCCCGCCCGGCCAGCACGCCGCTGATCATGGAGACAAAGAGGGAAAAACCCAGCATAGCGTCCATAAACCCGCCGGAATGCCCCACGAAAAAGGTGTTGCCCAACTGGTAGGGGTAGACGTAGCCGGTGACGTGCTCTATGTCCCAGTAAGAAACCACCTCGTAGGAGATCCGGCGGGCCCGTAGGAACTCCTGCCAGTGCGCGATGGCGACCGCCCGCCGCACGTCCGGCACGATTATGGACAGCGAGGCCATTTTTTCGTTGAAGGGAATCATGTAAGCATAACCATTCCTGGCAAAACGCCGGTCCAGCCAGATGTTAACAGTGGCAGGATCAAATTCGCCCAGCACCTGGGCACCTACCGCCCAGGTCCGCAGCCAGTCCTGCCACACTCCCAGCATGGCAGGAATTTCCCGATTGCCGCCCGCCACCACCACATAGTCGAAAGTGTCCCGCAGGGCGAAATAGTCGGCCCGGGTGTTGAATAAAAGGGGGCCGTGGTACATCTGCGCCAATTGCCCCGCCGCCGAATGGGCCGCCTGGCTCAACTCCACGGTAAAGCCCAGATCGGGCCCGGTTATGTCGCGCTGTACCGACGGTCCATACATCCGGATGCGCCGTACCTGGGTAAGTGGCTGCAAGTCAAGACCATAGGTCTGGCTTAGCTCGCCCACCATGTCTATCAGCGGACGGTGCATCACCGGCAGAGCGACCCCCACATGGGCAAAGGCCTGGCCCGGTTTGTCCCCCTGCTCGAAAACAACCGTTTCGACGCCCGAACGCTCCAGGGTAACGGCGCAGGCCAGACCCGCCAGACCCGCCCCGACGACGGCCACCCGCACCCTACTCCCCTCCCGCTTCAACGGTCGTGGTCCGTCGGAGCCGGCCTTCCTCCCGCTCCACCCCGGCCAGCCAGGGCTGACCCAGACCGATCACGTCGAGGCGCCCGCTGGGAACCAGTTGGCGCACCAGGGGCAGTCCCAGCACCTTGACCAGACGGCTGATACCAGCCTGATCCAGAGTGTTGAAAGTCGCCCGGGCCCTGGCGAACTGCTCCTGGCGTCTTACGTACGGCGTCAGCATTTGCTCGTAATCCCCCTGTCCGGCAATTGCGCGGGCCGCCTGCACACCGCTCGCCATGGAAGCAAAAAGGCCCAGGCCCAACAGCGGCTCGGTCAGACCAGCCGCGTTGCCGACCAGCAAGACGTTGCCGATTTGGTGGCGTTCAACCGTACCCGCCGCAAAAACCAGGTCGAAACGGGTAAAGACGTCGTAAACAAGCTGTTCCCGCGCCAGAAAAAGGCGCCAATTGTGGTCCATCCGGTCCCCGGGCCCCCTGACCAGGTGCAGCGACAACACGGCCCGCCGGTGGTCGAAAGGTATCAGGAGACCGTAACCATGCCCGGCGTAAGCGGTGTCCAAATACATCCGGGCCGTGCCGGGTTCGAACTCCCCCAATATTTTGGCACCCCTTACCACAGCCCTCACCCGGCGTTGCCATACCCCGGCCCCACGAGCGGTACGGCCACTGCCGTCGGCCACCACCACGTAATCGTATTCACCGGCTAACTGCCAGGCTTCGGCCCAGTGGCAAAAGTGGATCTTTGTCGCCAGCCGGCCGGCCAACTGCCGCTCCAGCGACCCCTCATCCCGGCCACGCAAGAGCAGGTAGCCGTGTTGGGCGACAATCTCTTCCCGCGTATCGGGGCAGTGGTATATGACTCTCTCCAGCTTGGCCAGCGGCTGGATGGCCAAGCCGTACTCTCTGTACAGAAAGGAAAGCGGGTCCCCCAACCGGGGGTGAGAGATCCCCAGGAGAGCCTGCACCATGGCTACCGGGTAGCCGACATGCTCGCCCTTTTCAAACAGGTCGGGCCTGATGCCCAGCCGCTCCAGAGTAATGGCACAGGCCAGACCGGCCGGCCCGGCCCCGATCACCGCCACACGCAACATCTACCACCCCGAGTTCGGAAAAAACTCCACCCGGCCGATATTTTCCCGCCGACCCGGTTAAATTATGTTTTGAACCGACGGGGGTGATAAAGTGCCCTGGGCTATCTCCTTTGTCATGGCGTGGCTGATCTTCCTGCTCCTGGTCCGGCTGCCGCTCCTGGGCTATACGGTCTGGGGCGGTCTGGGTGCGACCTTTTTCCAGATCGCCAACGACTGGCTGATGATCCGCCAGGACCTCTACCACATCGAGCAGCCTTTGCTTCCCATCCTTCATTCCTCCGCTTTCTTTACCTTCGGTCCGGCCCTGACCATGGGCATCCTTTTCACCCAGTACCTGCCCCGCGCCAGGTGGCTGCAAGCCGTTAACGTCGTCGTGTGGGCCGGCCTTTTTCTGGCCATGGAGACCCTCCTGCACCGGACGGGCGTCCTGGTATACCAACATTGGAACCCGGGTTTAAGCTACTTCCTTGACGTTCTAGTGCTGGGTTTTCTGACCTGGCTGGTCGAGGATCTGGCAACGCACGCCCGGCGGCAGGACATAGGGGGTGCCGTCCTATGAACTTGGCTGTGTTCGCGTCTCTCTCACTGCTGGTGGCTGTGGCCGTCTACCTGTGGTGCCGCCTCCTGGCCTGGTTCGACCGAAAAATCGGCTAATCGTCCAAACCAGGCAGGAAAACGCTGGTGGGCTGGGTCTTGTACTCCACGGTGGCAATCTCCCGCTGGAGCCGGTTCACCAGATCCAGGTCGGTGTCCCGCAGGGCGCAGAGCAACTGCCGGGCGACCGGGTTGGCAATCCGCACCGCCGCCCGGTTGAAAAGAGACTGGCTCTTTTCCACGTCATAATAGGCGGCGTAAAGCTGGTCAAGGTAGCGCATACTAGTTCGTCCCCAGAGCCAGGTCATTCATCAGGGCTTTCAACCGGCTGAGGGCGTCCCGCCTTGAGCTGACCAATAAGCCGTAGATTTCCTTTAGAGACTGGTTTTTCTCGCTCCGGACCAACTCCGCGTATTTCTTCAGCTGGTGCTCCACCAGGTCCAGCGCTTCCTTCAGATTATAGTCCATGGCTTCCCGCGCACTAAGTCTGGCCAATCCCCATCCCTCCTCGTCCCTATTGTCCCCCCGGCCCGGATGCCGTATGCTAGCGGGTCCCTATGACCCATACGGACAAGCCAAAGGTCACCGCCACCAGGAAAAACACCCCCGCCGCCCCCCGCTTGAGACCGCCCCGCCAGGCCCACATCCCGTAACTGAAAAGGTAGAAGCTGACCAGGGCCGGCACCACCAAAAGCACGGCTATTTTAACGAAAGCCAGGAAAGACACTTGCTTTTCGCCTCCAAATCCGCGCCGGTATTGAGTAGCATGCCCGGCCGCCTCATGGCGGCCGAAACAGTCAAATCCACGCTCGCCCCGGGGAAGTGGGCCAGCCAGTCCAGCTTCTCCCACTCATCCCAGGTGGGTACGGTATGGGCGGCGTAAAGGCCCCAGCGCAGGATGTCGGAACGGTAGCGGCGCTGGGCCAGCTGGATCACGCCGCTCGCCTTCTGCTTGACGAAATTCGCCACCAGGCTGTCGATTTCGCCGCTTTGGGATGGACACTCGTAAGTCTGCCCGCTTTGGACGGACTCCAGGTCGTACTCCAGGGAGATCTTCTCCTTGACCCGGAAACCCTGTTCCGAACTCTCCACCGTCACCGAGGGCTTCTGGCGCTGGCTCACCCGTAGAACGATCTCTTTACCCGGTACGCGCGGATCCGGCAGGGTAAAGATGGCTTGGTTGAACTCGCCGCGCAGCATGAGAAGCATGCGGGTTGATTCCCCGTCCAGGAAACCCACCAACTGATCGCCTCGGAAGATAGCCGTGCCCATGATTTCAAAAGGATTGTCATCAATCCGGGGCACCTGTCCCGCCAAATAGGGTTTTTCCCCGGCCGATCCGGCGCCCGGGCTACCTGTCCCTCCCCTCTGCGGCTTGTTCACCGTCGGGTTTATGGCGGCCAGGGGGGCGATGGCGCTTTGACCGTGCGACTCCAGGGCGTTGATAAAGCTCTTGATTTGGACGTTGGGGAAATGCCCCGTGAGCTTGCCGTTGTTCATGACGAGTTCGAACTGCTTGGCCGGACTGTCCTCCATAAAAGGTTTGTTCTTTTGCAGGAGGTCACTGGTCCGCCCCCGGTTGATGAAGACAAAGGCCGTGTCCCGGAACTCGGGGTAACGCCGCATGGCCACCAGGACCGGCGCGACCCCCTTGCGGGCCAGCCGCTCGGAAATGAAGACTGCCTTCATCTGTTCCAGGGTAATCCGCCGGGTAAGGGACGAGTTGATCAGGTTGATGGCGGCGTCCACGCTGGGCGCCGCCACAGCCGTCAACAGGACCGGCTTGCCCCCCGGTCCGCCTCCGCCGGTCGGGGATGCACCGCCGGCAATGCCCATGGGGTTGGAGATGGCAAAACTCACCTCCAACGCGTTCCCTTTACCCACGTCCAGTCCCAGGGCGGCGACGAAGGCCAACTGGTCCATTTCCCGGCTGCCGTTGCAGCCCGGCACGGTCAGCAACAAAAGGGCCGCCAACAGGGAAGCCAGGATCTTAACCGGCACGGGAGGCCGCCCTCCTCCCTTTCAGCAGCACGGCTGCCAGCAGGACGAGGGGCAGTACCCCCACAGGGAGCCAATCGGCCCGCAACAGGAGTTCGTCCAAGCGGTAGGCCGCGGCAAAACTGGCGGGAATGAGGCTGATGATAAAGATCAGCACGCCCAGCGGCCATAGCAGCGGCTGGTAATAGGGAAGACGAAAAGCCCGGCGGAAAAACTCCGCCGCGGCGTAGAGGCCGGTGGCCAGCCGGAGCACGCCGACCACCCCCCAGATGATGATGTAAATGGCCTCGATGTGCTGGAGGTACCGCCCCACATAGATGTTCTTACTGACGGAGAAAAAGGGCAGCGAAAACTGCCGGGCCACCTCCGGGGTGAAAACCAGGACGGTGGAAACCACCACGATAAGGAGGATGAGATAGCCGAAGACGATGCCCCAGAGCCCGGCTTTGGCCACCTGGCGCCAGTCCCCCGTAACGGGCAGCAGCAGGGTCGCCAGGAGCACGGAAGTGTTGGTGGAAAAGCCCAGGGTGGCCGGCACCATGGCCAGACCCCGCCCCCAGAAAGGAAACAGGTGCTGCCAATTCCACATGGGGATGAGGGCCAGCATCAGGAGGAGGATACCACCCGCAAAGTGGGGCAGGGTGATGCGGCAGGTGCGGGCCATGGGCTCCAGCCCCAGGTAGGCCACCCAGGCGGCGGTCAGCAGGAAGCCGCCGGTCACCACGCTGATGGTGGTGCGGGGCAGGGCGGTGATCAGCATGGCTTCGCTGTATTGACGCAGAATGAGGCCGGTTTCCACCGCGAACATGCCGGTCAACAGGACGCCGGTCACCACCCCGCCGGCCGGGCCGAACAGGTCCTCGGCAACCTCGACCATGGTCTCCCGGCGGTAGTGCCGTAACACCAGGACCGTCAGACCCAGGAAGCCCAGCACCGTGGCGGTGGAAAGCAGCACCGGCAGCCAGGCCGCCGACATCCCGATATCGATGAAGTCCTTGGGAAAGGGCAAAAAGGTCCGGGCCAAATTCCAGTAGATGAGGAGGGCGGCGGCTTCCACGCTGCCGAAGCGGAGTACCTTGGGCAATTTCTTCTACCTCCCCGGCTTTTCCCGCGGCGGGTCCCACTGCCTGGCCACGGGCGGCTGCCTTCGGCCCCGCTGGACGCCCAGGTAGTCCGGCCGCCTCTCCATCCGCCAGACCGGCCCCCGCCAAAAGACGTCGCGTCCCGTTACGGTCTGGGGGGACACGGGGGCCAGGTAGGGCACCCCGAAAGATTTCAGATTGGCTACCGCGGTCATATGGAGGCACAGCCCCAGAGCGATGCCCAGAAAACCCAGGGAGGCCCCCAGCAGGATATAGAAAAAGCGCAGTATCCGCACAGAAAAGGCCATGGAATAGTCGGGTATGGCGAAGTTGGCCAGGCCGGTAATGGCCACGATGATGATGAGGATGGGGCTGACGATGGCGGCCTGCACCGCGGCCTGGCCCAGGATGAGGGCGCCCACGATGCCGATGGTGTTGCCTAGAAGTCCGGGCGCTCTTTCCCCGGCTTCCCGGATCAATTCAAAGGAAATCTCCATTATAATGACTTCCATCAGGGAAGGAAAGGGGACCTTTTCCCTGGCCCCGGCCAGGGAAAGAAGCAGATCCATCGGCACCATTTCTTGGTGAAACAGCACGACGGCCAGATAGATCCCCGGCAGCAGAAAGGAAGTGTAAAAGGCCAGGTTGCGGATCAGGCGTACCCAATTTCCGTAAGGCCAGCGCAGGTACATGTCCTCGCTGGTATGCAGGAGCTCGTAAAGCGTGGCCGGCGCCACCAGGACGTGGGGATTGCCGCCGGAAAGAATGGCTACCCGGCCCTCGGCCAACAAGGCCGCCACCCGGTCCGGCCGTTCGGTGGCGGTCATCTGGGGATGCGGCGAGTAAGGGTTGTCTTCGATCAACTGTTCCAGCAGGCCGCTGTCGTTGAGGTAATCTATCTCAATGCCGTTCAGGCGCCGCCAGACCTCGGCCACCAGTTTCGGACTGGCCAGTCCGGCCAGGTAGACCATGACCACCGGCGTGGCGCTTAAGCTGCCTATGACAACTTTCTTGGCGGCCAGCTTCTCGGTCCGCAGAAGGTTGCGCACCAAGGCCAGGTTGGTATCGAGATCCTCGCCGAAAGCCTCGTAAGCACCGCGGATCACCTGCTCCCGCTTGGGATCGGCCAGCGAGCGGTGTGTCACCTGGGCGGTGTTGACCACCAACGCCCGGGTCCAGCCCTCTCCGAAAAGTACCGTGTCGCCCGCGTTCAAGTGCTGCGTGAGCTTGGACCAGTCGGCCTGGGTCTCCAATTTCGCTCCCGGTAGCAGATGGGCGGCCACATAATCGGGCGTCGGCCCGGCGGCCGGGTCCACCTTTGTACCCTCACAATACATCAACTCCCGGAGCACGAAAGCCACCTTATCCTTCCCGGCCATGCCCTGGCGGTACACCGCCAGCATGGCCTGAGGAGGCTGGCTGCCCAGGAAAAAATCACGCAGGATCAGCCCGGCGTCCGCCGGCGACCCATAAATCGTCTCCAACTGTTTCCGTACCCCGGCCAGGTTCCCGGCGGGCTTTTGAGTATCCGTGGCTGCCGGGCCGGGTTCCGGCCCCGTCCGCCTGACTCCCAGCGGGCGCGGCTGCTTAAAGGCCTTCCCGCCGTCTGCCTGCGGCGGGGCCTCTTCCACCGGGCCGCCCGGCGGCGTGATTGACTCGGCGGGATCCTCAGTGAGGATAAACCCCTCCGACCGGGCCGGCTCCTGGAAGGTCAGCATGTTTTTGAGCGTGGAAAGAAAGCTGGGCAAAATCAATCACCACCGGCTTGTGGCACCTTCCGGCAGGCCTGTCGACCGGGGTTTCCCGTCCCCGCCTGCCGTTTACCGTCCTATTATGCCTTGCCGCCAGGGGTGCTAATCCAGAGAGGTAAGCGGACCTGAAGTACGGGGAGCAGCCCCCGGAAAGGACAGGTGCCATCTGTCGAAAAAGGAAAGATATTTTGGATCGATAGGCTCTTGCCTCCGTTGGGTGATTGCCATACAATGGTTCTACCGGATCTGATAGAGGGGGAATCCTCTTGGATAACGATAGCTTCCACGCCATGGTGGTCCAGCAATTCGCCACAGTCATTGACCGGTTGGATTCCATGAATGAGCGACTGGGCACGGTTGAGGAAGGACAGAAGGTCTTAGCTCTTGAGCAAAAGAACCTCGCTCAGGAACAAAAGAACTTCGCCCGGGAACAAAAACGATTGGCTCACGGACAGGAAGTCCTGGCCCAGGGACAGGACTTCCTGGCTGGACGGCTCACCAGGGTGGAGAAGAACCAGGAGATCCTGGCCGAAGGTCAGATGAGCCTTGTGGACAGTGTGGACTCAGTCGCCAAGAACCAGTCCAGGTTGGAAATACGGCTGGAAACCGAGGTTATTGACAAAATCAGGGTCCTCTTTGACGCGCACCAGACCCACGAAGAAAGACTCGACCGCATTGATACCAGGCTGAACGAAATCGCCGGAGATGTACGTTTCCTGGTGGTGAGGGTCAGTACATTGGAGAAACTGGCCAAATAGCCGCCTGGCGATCCGGGTCCGCTTAAACCGGCCACGACCCGCCGGCCATCCCCCGCAAAGCCGGCACCGGCCCTTCCCCCCGGTAAAAAGCCATTACCTTGAATATTTCACCCATCCCCCCCGGCAAGGTCAGCATCTTGAGTTGCTCCGCCAGTTGGTGCCGGGACGGATCGAAGACGTAGCTGTCCCCCTTGGCCAGCTTTTCCAGGATCCCGGCGTGCATGATAAAGCGCCCCTGGGTGGTATACCCGGCCGGCTGCCCGAAAGCCTCCCGCCCCCGGTTGGCCAGGGCGCTGAAGTTGACATGGGCGGTAATGTCTTGCTGACCCGGATCCACCAGGGGGTCTTCGACCAACTGGTGCCGCCGGAAAGAGCGCACCGTCCCGCCGGCCCGGGCGGGTGAAAAAAGGCTTACGGCCTCCATACCGTAATCCACGACCAGGAGAAAGCCGCGGTCCACCCAGCGCGCCGTCTCATCCAGCCATTCCCCCGCCGCCAGACACACCTCGGCGCAATGTCCTTCCGGCAGGACCAGCCCTGATTGCGTGAGAAAGCCCGCCACCGCAGGGCTGGATGGAGATCCTTCCACCCAGATCAGCCGGCCGTCCTTCTCCCCTACATAGAGTTCAACCAGGCCGCCGGACCCCATCCGGACCCGGTGGAAGGGCAGGGCGTCCACGAACTCGTTGGCCAGCACCACGGTATCCCGCCGGTCGTCGGGAACGTCGCCCCAGGTCACCTTGCCCGGTTCACCCGGCACAGAAGCCAGAGTCCTCCTCTGACAGGCTGCCAGAGCGGGGCTCACCTCCACCAAGACGGCTGCCAACCCGTCGTAAAGTTCCGGATACTCCGCCGCGAGATAGCCCAGGATATCCCGCATCATTTCCCCCCGGCCGGGCCCGTATTCCACCAGGCGAAGCTGACCCCGGCCCAGGGCGCACCATGCGTCGTAGACCGTCTCGGCCAGGGCGCGGCCCAACAGTGGCGACAAATTGGGCGCGGTAACAAAGTCGCCTTCTTCCCCGAATTGTTCGCGGTCCTTCATGTAGTAACCGAGGTCCGGGTAATAGAGGGCCGTCTCCATGTAGCGGGCAAAGGTCAGCGGCCCTTGCCGTCGTATGGTCTCCACGATCAACTGCTCCAACTCTTGCAAAAAAACACCTCCAGCGTCATTGCCCTCTCCGGTGCCGCCCTCCAGAGATATTTTGCCGCGGAAGGGGCAAGCTAGCCGAAGAGAAGGGAGGGATAAGCCATGACCGTGGGTGAAAAGATGCATTCCACCCTGAACAGTCTGGAAGGCGTGGCCGCCAACATCAAGAACTTTGCCCTGGAAAGTACCGACCAGAGTGCCCGCCAGATGTTTTCCCAGTACGGCCAGCAACTGGATGCCATCGTGCAGGGGATGCGGGGACGAATCAACCACATAGAGTCTCAGGAGCCCCAGTACAACGTGCACCAGCAAAATATGCGTTAACAGGCAGCAGTAGGCGAGGCCTCTGCGGGCCTCGCGTGGACAGCGCCACGCCGGAAAACCTTCAGGGCGAATCCTGTGAAATCTCTCCGCCCTAAACCCGCAAGTTCGCTCTCTGCCGAGAGCGTTTCTTGTGGTTTGTGGGACCGTCCTTCGAATTAAAATCTGCGGGATATTTTTTTGAGCAAGTCCTTTTGCGCCTGCAGGAAAAAACGCTTAACCGCCATCCAATCTGCCTTTTCAACCATTACAGGCATAGTCTCGGTTTCCGCGTCGTCAAAGTACGAAAGGCTTTTGACCGTATGGTAGTGATTGATGTCCATTCCAGGGTATTTTTCGGGAAATAAGGCCAATAGATCTTCAAGCTCCTTCCCGTGCCGGCAGATGAAGTATAAATCGATAAAGTCTTTGCGTGCTCCCCGCTGACTCAAGGCCACCCATTTCATTACCGCAATATCGGTCAATGACGCCAGCAGCAGCCCAGGGACTTCTTCCACGTTTATCAGGGGCTGCAGGAGGGGGTTGGGATACCGGAGCCATGTCACCCTGATACCGTCGATAAAACCGTGGAATGTTCCTTTTCGGCTTTCCGCCATTTTGGTCTTTCCCAGCACCGATAGATCCCGAAGTAAAATTCCGGGGTCAAACTCTACGGGTGTGAACCAGTCAAAATCAATGGACTTTCTGTGTCCCAGAAGCAGGGCCAATGCAGTGCCTCCCGCCAGATAGCTGCCGGGCACCGGCGTCATTTCAGCAAGTTTTGCTAACAAAGCCTTTTGGGGCTGGTTGAGCGTGGCCCAAAACAATGCATCTGTTCCTCCTCGAGATCGAAATAATTCTGCCAGCACCTGGCGGTCTTCAGTGAAAGCCCCCTGCCCGCAAGAACTGCCTCTTTAATTCTCTCCTCATCGTACATACTGAATAACCAGCACAGGGCATCCTGGTCGCCCTCATTCAGTAGCCGTTCAATTATAAAAATGTGGTTATCATGGATGTTCAAGTCCTCCACCCTTACGTCCCAGAAAAAAAGCTTCAACCATCCAGGGACCCCAACTGTATGATTCATGACCAACAACCCGTCCACAATTATTACCAATTAAGTATAGCACAAGAAGAACCTTAATTCCAGCATTTATCTCGTGTGACTTCCAGTCGTGAGTAAGGCTGGCCAATTTTTTGGCCTAATTTTAGAAAAAATGGCAACAAGGGCTGCTTTCGGAAATGAGCGTATGGTATAATGCCCGCCAGGGGTGTACGACATGCCAGAAAACAAAGGGCGCGGCTGCGTATATTACTTGCGTTATCATGTCGTCTTCTGTGCCAAATACGGTCATGCGATTATCAGATGGGCTGTGGAGAGCAGACTTAAAGAAATATTTGCGAGCCTTGCCAAAGAGCACGGTTTTGCTATAGTGGCCCTGGAAATAATGCCCGATCATGTTCACTTG
>DATKUX010000075.1:0-8866 GCA_035530395.1 Spirochaetia bacterium | reverse complement strand
ACGTTGGGACGGCCGTCCACGATCATGAGGCAGGAGGCACAGTTGCCCTGGGCACAGAAAACTCCCCGCGGCCGGCCCCGCACCGGACTTTGCCGCAGGGCTTTGATGCCGTTGGCCTCCAGGGCCATGGCTACCGGCTCACCCTCGTACCCTTCCAGCACCTGGTCATCCAGGGTAAACACAACCTTGCGGCCCGGCCGGAATTCCAGCACGGGATGTTCTTCCAGGCGCATATTTTCACCCCCTGTCAGCTTAACGCAAGACGCATGCCAGTGCTTGGGGGCTGATTTCCCTTGCTTGCGGGATCCAAGTGTACAAATATTTGAACAACGTGCTGACACTAGTGTCCAAATTTTCGTCAGCAAGACCGCTCAGGGTCGTCCCCGGGCGGAATAAGGGCGCGGGCGGGCTATATTTCAGGGCGGAAGGATAGCCTTTGGCACAAATCTTGAATGGGTAAAATGTTTGGGTAGACGGGAAAAGACGGGGTCTGTCGGCAGGAGAATGGTGGCCCCGGGCGAAATGTTAACGTTCAAGAGAGAAAAGATCGTTCAACAATCCGGCCGGTTCTTATGGACCGGGCCCGGACAAGGGTGTTTCCCGGGTTGCCCCTGCGGTTACACGCCGCAGGTGGTGATCCTTTTGCCGCAAAGGGTTGCGAAAGCGGGGTGATTCCTGGCCGAAAATCTCCAACCTTGGGGGAGAACCGTATGTTTTCGGAGGTGTTTTTATTGAGAAAGAGAATTCTCGGGTTGCTTCTTTCCCTGGCCCTTGTGTCGGTCCTGGTGGCCGGCTGTGGACAAAGCGGCTCCACCAGTTCTTCCAACAGCAATGACTACGTGATCGGCGCGCCGGAACCGATGACGGGTTCGACCGCCGACATGGGTACCGACATGTTCAACGCCATGAAGATGGCGGCTGACCAGCTCAACAAGCAGGGCGGCATTCTCGGCCACCAGGTTAAGCTGGTCGAGGAAGACAGCGCGTGTGACCCGCAGACATCGGTCAACGCCGCCAACAAGCTCGTCTCGCTCAATGTGGACGCCATTGTGGGGCAGTATTGCTCCGGGGCGGCCTTGCCGGCCGAGCCCATTTATCACACCGCCGGCCTGCCCTTCATTCTTCCGGATGCCAATGCTTCCAGTCTGACCCAACAGGGTTTCGACGACGTCTTCCTGATCAATGTCGGCGGCGAGACCCAGGCGCAAACGGCAGCCGACTTTATGGTCAAGACCCTGGGGGCGAAGTCGGTCGCGCTGATTGATGACCAGTCCGCCTTTGCGGTCAACCTGTCCCAACTCACCAACAAGGACGTTGTCGCGGACGGAGGGACCGTTGCCGATAGCGAATCCGTTGCGGCCACCCAGGTCGATCTTTCCTCCCTGATCAGCAAGCTGAAGTCCGTGAATCCCGGAGCTGTCTATTTTACGGGGTATTACTCCCAGGGCGGCCTTCTGATCAAACAGGCGCGGCAGATGGGACTCAAGAGCAAGATTGTGGTCGGTGACGGTTCCTGGGATCCCAAGCTGATAACTATCGCCGGCCAGAGCAATGCCGAAGGTGTTTACGTCACCTGCACGCCCAGTGCCGATCTGCTGCCGAACGCCAAGGCCTGGATCGCCCAATACCAGACGCTGTACAATACGGCGCCGGGTCCGTATGCGGCCGATGCCTACGACGCCGTCATGCTGCTCAATCACGTGATAACCAAGATCAACTCGACGGACAAGGCCAAGGTCATTCAGGCCCTGCACCAGACCAGTGATTACCAGGGGCTGACCGGAACCTTGCAGTTCACCTCAAATGGTACGAGGGAACACGGTACTGAAGTGGTACTGGTCGTCAAGGACGGTAAATTCGTTCTGAACCAGTAAATAACCCGGGTGCCGCATTGAGGTGCGATGCCGGGGCGGGAGCGCAAAACGGGGAACCTTTTTTGCCGGCCCCGCCCCCCCATTTTTTCAAAAAACCTTATCTTGAAGGGAGTCCTGGCCGGCCCGTGAACTTATTTTGGCAGGAAATTATAAACGGCCTGTTTGTGGGGGCCTTTTACGCCTTGGTGGCCCTCGGTTACTCCATGGTTTACGGTATTATCAGGCTTATTAACTTTGCCCACGGTGATCTGTACATGGTGGGTTCGTTTGTCGGCTTTACCACCCTGTCCGTGCTTTTCGGCCGGGGGGGCAACATGGTTTTCGGTCTGGCCCTGGCCTTTATGCTGGCCATAATTGTGGTCGGTCTTCTGGGTACGGGGGTGGAGAGGATTGCGTACAAACCCCTGCGTAACGCTCCCATTCTCAGTTTGCTGATCAGTGCCCTGGGCATGTCCCTGATCCTGGAAAACGGAGTATTGGTGATCCCGGGCTGGGGTTCCCAGTTTCTAGTGTACCCCTTTAACTTGCCATCCACGGGATTTACCGTTTTCGGCGTCAGCGTCACTTACATGCAGCTGTTGATATTTGTATCGTGTCTTCTGCTTATGGGCGGCCTGCAGATGTTCGTCCAGAGATCAATTCTGGGCAAGGCCATGCGCGCCATCGCCCTGGACAAGGACGCTGCTCAACTCATGGGTATCAATATCAACCAGATGGTAAGTATGACCTTTCTCCTGGGCGCCGCCCTGGCCGGGGCGGCCGGGGTGATGGCCGGGCTCTATTACAAAGAGATCAACTTCATGATGGGTTTTGAGATGGGCCTGAAAGCTTTTACGGCCGCCGTGATCGGTGGTATCGGGAATATACCGGGAACGGTGATCGGCGGTTTCGTCCTGGGTGTTCTCGAGGCCCTTGGGAGCGGTTACCTCGGTTCCGAGTGGCAGAACGTATTCGCTTTTGCCATCCTCATCCTTTTGCTGGTTTTCAAACCAACCGGGATTCTGGGTGAAAAAATCGGAGGCCGCATGTGAATATAGGGAGAAAACAGAGATTGCCGGTCGTGGGGGTCGCCTTGGTGGCCGCCGCCTTATTTCCGCTCCTGTTCCCCGATCCCTATTATGTTGAGCTGGGTGTGCAGATCGGGTTCTACATGGTTCTGGCCGTCGGCCTGAACATGGTGGCGGGCTTCTGCGGCCTGCTGGACCTGGGTTACGCCGCCTTCTTCGCCATCGGGGCCTATACCACCGGCGTTGGGATGACCCGTTTTCATTTTTCCTTCTGGTTGACCATTCCTTTTGCCATCCTGTTCGCAGCGGTGGCCGGCGTGATTGTAGGGGGGCCGACCCTGCGCCTGCGGAGTGATTACCTGGCCATCGTGACCCTGGGTTTCGGGGAAATCGTCCGCATTACGGCCAACAATCTGGCCATTACCGGAGGGGCTACAGGAATCTTCGCCATTCCGCCGCTCCGCCTCGGATCCCACCTGATTACCGCCAAAATCGACTACTATTACCTGATGATGTTCCTGGTGGTGCTGGGAGTGATGGGAGCCTATTCCCTGCGGCACTCCCGGGTGGGCAGGGCCTGGCATTTCATCCGCGAGGACGAGGACGCCGCCCTGGCCATGGGTGTCAACACAGCCTTGTTCAAGCTGTACGCGTACATTACCGGCGCGGTTTGGGCCAGCATGGTGGGGGCTGTTTACGCGGTCAGCATGACGGCTATTGCCCCGGAAAGTTTCAGTTACAGCCAGTCGGTGCTCATCCTGATCGCCGTCATCCTGGGGGGGCTGGGGAGTATACCCGGCGTATTGATCGGGGCGGTCCTGGTTACCGCGCTGCCCGAAATCCTACGGGAGGTTTCCACCTTCCGGCTGCTGATCTTCGGTATTCTGATGGTTGTGTTCATGATCCTGCGGCCGCAGGGTTTATGGCCGGAGAACGTCCGGGGCGTGTTTAAACCCATGCCTTCGGTGCCGGGTGCCCGTCCGGACGGGGCGACTTATTCCGCGGGGGGCGACGGAGATTGAGCGTACTGACAGTGGAAAACCTAACCAAGGCGTTCGGTGGCGTGGTGGCGGTGGCGGACTTGAGCTTCGAAGTGAACCGGGGGCACGTCACCAGCCTCATCGGTCCCAACGGAGCCGGTAAGACCTCGGTCTTCAACTGCATTACCGGGTTCTATAAACCGGAAGCCGGCCGGCTCGTTTTCGGCGGGGAAAATATCGCGGGGCGGCCCCCGTATCAAATAACCAAACGGGGCATCTGCCGGACGTTTCAAAATATCAGGCTCTTCAATGCCCTGACTGTGGTGGAGAACGTGGCGGCGGGACAGCATAGCCGCACCGCCGCAGGACTTTTGCGTTGCCTCTTCCGTACCGGATCGTTGCGGTGCGAGGAAAGGGAGGTCCGGGAAAAGAGTTTCCGGTGGCTGGAATTCGTCGGTTTGGCCGACTATTACGATTACCAGGCCCGGCAGCTGCCCTACGGTGATCAGCGGCGGCTGGAGATAGCCCGCGCCCTGGCTTCGGAGCCTCAGCTCCTGCTTCTGGACGAACCGGCGGCGGGCTTGAACCACAACGAGCGGGAGAAGCTGCTGGTCCTGATTCAAGGGATATTGCAGTTGGGCGTTACCGTGGTGATGATTGAGCATGACATGGGACTGGTCATGCGGATATCCGATCACATCGTGGTTCTGGATTACGGCCGAAAAATTGCCGAGGGACCCCCGGAATCGGTGCGAAACGATCAGCGGGTAATCGATGCCTATCTCGGAGGCGATATCGATGCCGTTTCTTGAACTGCACGACGTCAGCGTATTTTACGGCCAGATCCAGGCCGTAAGTGATGTTTCATTCAGTGTGGGGGAAAAGGAGATCGTGGTTCTCCTGGGCAACAACGGGGCCGGCAAGACCACCACCTTGCGCGCCGTTTCCGGCCTCAATCCTCCCCGTCGCGGCCGCATCGTTTTTGACGGCCGGGAAATTCAGAATATGCCGTCCGACAGGATAGTTGCCCTGGGAGTTACGCATGTTCCAGAGGGAAGGCGCGTTTTCCGCGGTATGACCGTGTTGGAGAACCTGGAACTGGGCGGATTTTCCCGGCGCCGGGAAAAGAGCTACCTCAAGTCCCGCCTGGATTGGATCCTGGGGCTGTTCCCCCGGCTGGCGGAGCGAAAAGACCAACTGGCCGGCACCCTTTCCGGCGGGGAGCAGCAGATGCTGGCCATGGGTCGCGCCCTGATGGCCGGGCCGCGCCTCCTGATGCTCGATGAGCCGTCCCTGGGCCTGGCTCCCCAGTTTGTCCAACTGATCTTCAAGGTCCTGAAGGAAATCGCTGCGGCCGGAACCACGGTATTACTGGTGGAACAGAATGCCCGCCTGGCCCTAAAGATGGCGGACAGGGGTTACGTTCTGGAAACCGGTTCGGTCAAGCTGGCGGGTACCGCCGGAGAACTGGCCGGTCACGACGAAGTGGTCAAGGCCTACCTGGGCGGTTGACGGGATGAAGGCAAGAAAAACAGCCGCCGTTTTGGGGCTCGTCTTTACCGGACTCCTGTTGATGTATGCCGGCATCGCCAAGAGCGCCAACCCTTCCTCTTTCCTGTTCGTTCTGGAAGAGTACCAGCTGAACTGGCCGCTGGGCTACATCCACCTGGTGGCGGCCATCCTGCCCGTTGTGGAGATTGTCCTCGGGCTCCTGATCCTGGGCAATCTTGTTTTCAGGAGACGTTACTACCGCCTCCTGACCCTGGGCGCGGGTGTGGGTCTGTTGACCGTTTTTCTTGTCGTCATGGTTTGGGCCCTGGCCCACCGGGACATATTCGGGTGCGGTTGTTTCGGCGGCCTGTACGGACACCTGTCCGTTTGGGATGTCCTGCGGGACGCCTTGTTTATTCTGCTTGCCCTGGCCGGTTTTCTCGACCTGCCGGCTAATGCGGCGTAAAGGGATGACCCTGTTGTCTACCGGAATGATTTTCAACCTGCAAAAGTTTTCGCTGCACGACGGGCCGGGCATACGCACGACGGTGTTCTTCAAGGGCTGTCCCCTGCAGTGCTGGTGGTGCCATAACCCGGAGAGCCAGGCGCCGGGCCGCGAGTTGATGATCAGGGCCGAAAGGTGCATCGGCTGCGGGGAATGTGCCAGAAATTGTCCGCACGGGGCCATCGGCAACGGCCCCGGGGGACTCGCCACCCGGAGGGAAAAGTGCGCCGTATGCGGCGCTTGCGCCGTGGTCTGCGGCCCCCAGGCCAGGGTAATGACGGGGCGGGAAGAAACGGTGGCGGCCGTCCTGGCCGAAATAGAGAAGGATCTTGTTTTTTACGATGAATCGGGAGGCGGGGTTACTTTTTCCGGCGGTGAACCTTTGAGCCAGCCCGGTTTTCTCCTGGAGTTGCTTATGGCCTGCCGTGAGAGGGGCATTCATACCGCGGTGGATACTTGCGGCTTTGCCTCCCGGGATACCTTGCTCGGGATCGCCGGCGCGGCCGACCTTTTTCTTTACGATCTGAAGGTTATGGATAGGGCCAGGCACGAGCGGTACACCGGCGTTTCCAACGAGCTTATCCTCGACAACCTCGGGGCGTTGGCCGAAAAACATCCGGCCGTAGCCGTGCGCATTCCCCTAATTCCGGGTGTGAATGATGACGCGAAAAACATTATGGAGACCGGCCGGTTCCTCTCCCGGGTGCCCAACATCAGGCAGGTAACCGTTTTACCATATCACCCCACCGGGATGGCTAAGTATGCCGGACTGGGGAAGGTTTACCGGTTGGGAGATACCGCTCCTCCCCCGCAACAGGTTGTGGACCGTGCCCGCCGGATATTGCAAGGCTGCGGGCTTACCGTAAGCATAGGGGGGTCGTAACAGCCCTAAGATAGAGTAGACATACCGGTACATATTTGCAAAATATGAACCACTGATCAGGTGTTTGAATTAGCGATGCCATAGTGTTTTGGGTGTACTTGAGGGCTTTCGAACGGGGTAACAAACGATACGGACACCGAGCGAGAGGTGGAGGATCGCCGAGGTCTGGAGAATGAACGTAGCCTTCCTGACCAACCCCTCAGTTGCCGTTTGAAAGCCAGTGGAAAGCCACGGGCACCCGTCAGAGTCAGGTGGGTGCTGCCGCGGGCTTAATCCCATGTACCGTGTTACGAGTCGCTATGTCCTGAGCCCTAAAAATAATTCCCAGGAGACCTTTTCCATTCTTGACCTGGAGTATACGCTAGGTGTATAATAATTAAAGATAAACCAAAGGTTTCCTGGCCATCAGGTTCTAAAATCAGCAATGCTAAAGGTGGCGGACCCGTTCGGAGGATCACTGGAAACTTTTGAAGGGGCGATGAAGGAACGGCATGGAGACCTCATGAGGCAATCTCTGGCGACACAAGTCAGGGATTTACCTTGGACCATTTTAACTGTTTGTCAATGAGTTGCCTACATTAATACCGGATACCGGCCATGGGCGAGTGGTGGACAGGCGGGCCAGCATCGGACGATGTCGTGGGTAGGGTCAGGGGGGGTGATAGAGGATGCAAGCTACCTACCGGGCGATGATCGGTCCGGAGAATGACAAGGCCTACCGCTACTTGGTGGTAATGGGGCGGTTGTTCGGCCAGTTGGAGCGTCGGCTCGGGGCACCCACCCAGAGGGTGGGTCGGGACGCTTACGTTCTGGGCCGGGGCTGGGCGGAGCTCAAGCACGAGTATATTTATAAGTACGGAATCACGGCCCGGCAGTTCAACTCGGTATATAACAGCGTGGCCGGCAAGGTCAGCTCCGTGAAAGAGAATATGAAGTACCGGGCCCAGGATCTGGCCGGGCGGATCGAGTCCTTGGAGCAAGTCATCAAGAAGAAGGAGAAAGCTCGCCAGAAGGCCGTGGAGAGACTCGGCAAGCTCAAGCAGGGGACGAAGGCCTGGGAGATTACGGTTGAGAAATTGGCGCGGATCAAATTCGTCCTGCATCAGAAGAAGCGGCGGCTGAGAAACCTGCTGCAGAGACTGGATAACCTGACAGGGGACATAGCCGGCGAAAGGTACCGGATATGTTTCGGCAGCCGCAAGCTGTTCAAGGCACAGTATAACCTGGAAGCGAATAGGTTTCGTGACCATTCGGAGTGGCTTGAGAGATGGCGGCGGGCACGGTCGAGCAGCATTTTCGTGCTGGGCTCCAAAGACGAGTCATTCGGAAATCAGACGTGTACCTATGGGTCGGACAATACTCTCCGGATCAGGGTAGCGGAACGGTTCACCAAGGAGTTCGGCACGTACACCGAGATCCCGGAGGTGGTTTTTGCCTACGGTCAGGAGCAACTGGACCTGGCGCGCCAGCCGGTGCGGAGGAAAGATGCCAAGGGCCGCTCCAAGAAGGTGTACAAATCGATCTCGTACCGGTTCGTGTGTCGGGAAGGCCGGTGGTACGTGCACGCGACGGTTGAACGCAAGGACCCGGACCCAGTGACCAGCGGGTGGAACGGAGCGGTGGGCCTGGACCTGAACTACGGTTTCCTGGCGGTTGGAGAGGTCGACCGGCATGGGAATCCTCTTGGTGAATTCAAGATCCCGGTACCCATGCGTGACAGGACCACGGAACAGATCGAGGCGGCACTCGGGGACGCTTTGAAGGAAGCCGTCTCGTTCGCCGTTCAGCGGGGCAAGCCGGTGGCGATAGAGTCCCTGGATTTCAGCAGGAAAAAGCAGTCCTTGGGTGAGCAAGGCGCGGGCTACGCCAGAATGTTGTCTGTACTGGTCTATGCCAAGTACCAGCAGATGGCAGCGTCTGCCGCAGCCAGGGCGGCGGTGGAACTGATCCGGCGCAATCCGTTCGCGACATCGGTAGCCGGCCAATTGAAGTTTATGGTGCGGTACGGGCTGAGTTCGCACGGGGCGGCCGCCTGCGTTATAGCCCGGCGGGGTCTGGACTTCCGGCTGGAGAGGACCGTTGCCAGCAGTGTCTTGAAGTTGCCTGAACGGAAGCGGACAACCAGG
>DATKUX010000074.1:0-61206 GCA_035530395.1 Spirochaetia bacterium | reverse complement strand
ATGATCAAACCTATAAGAACATAGAATTAATTGTTATTGACGATGGATCCAGTGATGGTAGCCCCTCCGTAATAGAAAACGTGCTCAAAGATATCCACACCCTAAACGCACAGCTGTTTCTGCAAGACAATTGTGGCGCACACAATACCATTAATCGTGGAATATCAATGGCAAGAGGTGAATATGTAGCAATTCTTAATTCAGACGATTTTTATTATCCTCGCCGACTAGAAAAGCTATTGACATGGGCGACACTTAACCATTGCGAGTTTGCTTTCTCCAAAGTTGATCATGTTTCGTCAGATGGCACTTACCTTGATAGAAATCGGGAAATCAGGTCTACGTATCTATCGGTATATGAAGGGCGGGGGCACTTTCCCAGTTTAGCCTTCTCTCTCTTGAAATATAATCTTGCAGTTACTACAAGTAACTTTTTAATGAAAAGATCTATAATTGATAAGGTGGGGCTATTCCGTGACTATAAGATCGTTCATGATTGGGACTACCTTCTAAGGGTCCTTCTCGAAACGGAGCCGTGCTTCTTGGATGAACCCCTTATGGCCTACCGAGTGCATGAAAATAATACGCTTTCAAGATTGCTCCATCTCGCTTGGGACGAACTGAATACCATATTCAGCGATTATGCTAAGGCCAGGGCTGCCGGAAAGCCCCGCAACAGCCTTGCCCCCCCGGCGCAGACCGCGCTCTTCCTTTTGGGACAACAACTGAAATACAAAATGGCTCAACACGAGTCCCATCTCGTAAAAGGCGGCGGTACCGGATGAATCGGTAGGGGAAACGCATTTGGAATCGGATCACCATCATGGATACGGATCTCTTGCCACAGCGCTCCAGGCATGGGAAAACTTGCGTCCCTACCGTCTGTTGCTCTCCCGGTACGAAGCCTACCTGTACAGTCTCTGTTACCGCCTAACCGGCCGGCGGGAAGAGGCCGTCGAGCTGACCCGGGAGCCATGGTTTCATTCGAAATGGGTTATCGATATCCATTCCTCACATAGATAAAATTCATTGTAGGCATATTTATGATTATTGATTTGGGTTGTGGTAATATGAAGCGAGGAGATATTGGAATTGACATATCTCCTTTGTCGCAGGCGGATATTATTTGCAATTTGGGATTTGAACCAATCCCCCTGCTGGATGAATGTGCAGACAAAGTGGTGACTTATCACCTTGTGGAGCACCTTCCTCAATATGTTTATTATTCCGATGGTACTCAATGGCACTCCCATACCTGAGTTCCTTCGTATTATCGGTTTAGGTGATATGGCTGCGAATTTCCAGTCTGTAGGCCCAGCCAACGAAACGCTTGGCCGTACTGCCATACTGGTACTCATAAAATTCAACAAAATGGCGCATAGCGCCGGGCTGAGCGAAAAGGAAAGGATGTGTGGCATGCAGAAAATTATTTCTGACACCGAGATAAATTCGCATAAGCAGCCATTGATAAGCATGTGTGGTGCAAGGCGGCTCACAAGGCGTTTTCATCACACCAGTAATTGGTTGCAAACGCGATTCGGTTTATATATAGAGCCTTTCGACGCGAACGCGGTCAACCGAACGAGATTTCCAAGATGGCCGACGCCAAGGCGGAAGGCTGGGCTAAGGGTAAAAGCGTGGTTCAGGCTGGAAAGTTAGTCAATACGATACTCTCAGGAAATACCAAAAATAGGCTGGCTAATATGAATAAGTCTCCCCTTCGCCCATAAGGCGATGTAGGACAAGTCGTCAATAGATGCGCATCCCGCTAAACGGCGCCACGGAACACCCGGGCAGACGACATCCAGTCCAGCGGTTGTCTGTCAAGAGGGCTGTGTGACTCCTTCGGGCGCTTGGCCGCGCCTTTTTTTCCCTGGATGCAGGGCAAGTTATATACAATGCTGAAACCTTTTGCGCAGAATGGTGTATGAGGCAAGTGGGGGAGCGCTGAGAAAGGGGAGGATCCTTTGGAAGTCGACGACCGCCAATTGGTTCTGAACTGCAGGGACGGACAGGAAGACGCCTACCGTCTGTTGCTCTCCCGGTACGAAGGCTACGTTTACAGCCTCTGTTACCGGCTCACCGGCCGGCGGGAAGATGCCGTCGAACTCGCCCAGGAGGCTTGGATCAAGGTTTTCGCCGGTTTGGGAGACTTTCAACTAAACCTCCCTTTCAAACCCTGGCTGCGCCGGATAGCGCTCAATGTTTGTCTCAACTTCCTGCGCCGGGTTACTCCGGACATACTCTCCCTCGATCACCCAATTGGTAATGATTTTACTCTGGGCGACAGCCTCCGCGCCCCGGGGAGCGATCCTCTAACGTACGTCCAATGGGTGGAAACACGGCGGATGCTCCGGGATGTCATGGGCCGGTTGCCTCCCTTGTTCTGGCTGGTGATGACCCTGCGCCACCAGGAAGAGATGAGCTACCAGGAAATCGCTACAACCACCGGCCTACCCCTGGGGACGGTCAAAACCTACCTTTCCCGAGCCCGAAAAATGCTGCGCGAGTGGCTTGCCGATGCGTACGGCTGGGAGGTGAATGACAGTGGAATGTGACCATGAGCTCCTGCAGGCCTATCTTGACGGCGAACTCGAAGGGGGGACGGTCCAGGAAATCGGAAAACACTTGACCGCATGCCGGGCCTGCCGCCGGGAGTTGTCCCGCTTGAAACTCCTGTGGCTGGAATTGACCGAGAAGGAAGAAGCTCCCCTGCCGCCTGAGTGGCCCTATCTCCGTCAGCAGGTCATCGCGGCTGCCATGACGGATCACAGCACCCTGCCGGAAGAGAGACTAGGCTTCTGGGAGAGCCAGAGACTGGCCTGGCAACCCGTCAGCCTGGCATCCGCTTACCTCCCCGGCACCGCGGGAGCTGTCAACCTGGCCAAGGCCGCCGGAAGGGGACTGCCTGGATTGTTGTTCGGTCTGGTGAGTACGACCGGGCGCTTGTTGCGCAAACAAGGTTATCAGGTAGGGAAGGGGGGACCTTCCCGGTGATCGTCCTGGCGGCCATAGTAAGCATTCTCCTTGTCCTGCTGGGCGTGCTGAGTCTGCCCGTTGCCTTTTACGGGCGGGTCCACTTGACCGAAAGCCTGCTCGGCGAGATGGAACTGGCTTTGGTCGGTGGGCTGATCCGTGCCAGGGTGGCCATGGCCGGGCGCAAACCCGATCTGTCACTGCGGTTGGCTGGTCTACCGTGGTTTCTGCTCCAGCGCAAGCCCAAAGACCCGCCTGCCCACAAGCGGACGGAAAAGAACAAACAGGGGGGCCGGCGGAACCGGTCCCGGGATAAGTGGCTGGAACTCGTCTTAAACAGCGAGGTATGGTGGAGAGGAATCTCTTATGCCCGTTCGGTCCTTCAATCTCTTAAGCTCAGTCTGCGCTTGGAAGGGGAGTATGGAACAGGGGACCCGGCCCTGACCGGTTGTCTCAGCGGTTTTTTGGCCACGTTGGGTGGCGGCCCGGTGGAATTGTATTTGTGCCCGGTCTTTGGCGAGCCCTACCTGGACATCAGTGGAGAGTTGCGCGGCCGTCTGGTCCCTGCGAGATTCATGTGGTTAACCGGAGGCTTCCTGCTAATACGTCCCGTGCGGAAGCTCTGGTGGCCGAAGATTGGAACACGAAATTCTAAATCACAAGGGGGGTTTTAAGTTTGTTTAAAGAAAACATCGAGGCCATGGTGTCCAAGTTGGAGAACCTGATTACCACCAAGACCATTGTGGGTGATCCCATTGTAAGCGGCAACGTCACTATCATTCCCGTAATGGCGGCCGGTTTCGGTTTCGGGCTCGGCAGCGGCGAAGGCCCCGACACTATTAAAGGCGGCGGCAAGGGCAGCGGCGGCGGGGCTGGAGGCGGCCTGAAGCCGGTGGCGCTGGTCGTCCTTCAGGAAGGGGATCTTAAAGTATATTCCCTGGCCCAAAAGGGCGTTCTGGAAAGACTTGCCGAGGTTGTACCCGAACTGCTGGCCAAAATCGGTGCACAGGACCACGGTCATGCCTTTGGCCACAACCATAACCGTTAGAGGAACCAGACAGCGGACTGGAGCGGAGAAGGGTGGCCCGGCACCTGATAATTACCGGGTGAAAGTCCATAACGCGTAGGGGGCTGTAGGATGTTCAAAGAAAATATCGAAGCCGTGGTTTCCAGGTTGGAGAACCTGATTACCACCAAGACTATCGTGGGCGAGCCCATAGTCAGCGGCAATGTTACCATTATTCCGGTTATGTCGGCCGCGTTCGGCTTTGGTCTTGGCAGCGGGGAAAACAACGACACGGCCAAATGCGGCGGTAAGGGCAGCGGTGGCGGGGCGGGGGGTAGGATTAAGCCGGTTGCGCTGGTCGTCCTCCAGGAAGGGGAGGTAAAGGTCTATTCCCTGGCTCAAAAGGGCACCTTGGAAAAGCTGGCCGAGGTCGTTCCCGAAGTCCTGGCCAGGTTCGGGAAGCAGCAAAAGGAGACCGAGTAAGCCTACCGGGGCGGGGCAACCGGACTACAGGAAAAATGTATCGGGGGGCACCCGCAAGACAGGTACCCCCCTGTTTCTTTCATATGGCAATACTAACGGTTCTCTGCCTTACAAAGGACGGCAGGAATCGGCCCCTATGTGTCCGAATGTGGTATGGCCTTCCTGGGCCCGGGGGTAGTGAACCTCAAAAGAGGCAGACAGGCCCCACGTTGGATTTGCCCAACGCGTCACAAGCCCCCATTTTTGGCTGAATCAATTATGGCCTACCGTGTGCATGGTGGCCAGCAGGGCGGGTGCTCGTAGGGGGGTGATCAGCTTCAACGTGATAAGGTTCCTCCGGGGAACGATCCCGCTGTATGGCATGCGCGACCAATGTCAACCTTGCCGGATGACGAAAGACATCCCCGACGAAGCATCTTTCCATCGCCATTCGTTTTCGAATAACAGCGGGACATACGTTGTTAAAACGACGGCTTCCCCGATATACAGCGCTGGGGTAGAGTCATTAGGCATTTCTCAATAACTAAAACACTAGCATAATAATGCATAGAATGTGCTGACCTAGTAAAATCATTTACGTTAAATGTTTCGCTTTCACGGGAATACCAGGCATTGAGGTAATCAATCAGGTTCTTGCTATGTTCGATGAAGGTATTACTATTCTTATATCCGCCACCAAATTCGTTCCAGTAGCTTGTACATACATCCTCACAAAGATATATTCCATCTTCAACTATATGCGGAAATAATTCTTCAAAGGTTGTTATTTGCTGAGACATTGTGTGACCACCGTCGTCAATTAATATGTGTATCTTCGGTAATTCTTGTTTTAGTGATCTAAGAAATTCTTTGTTGCCCTGATCGCCGATGAATATTTTGATACGGTCTTCTTCAAGAGATTTGCAGTGTGAATTAATATCCAAACCAAATATCTGGGCAGTGTCGCCGAAATAGTGTTTCCACATTTGAAGGGAACCCCCATGATCTACGCCGATCTCTAATACATTAACCGGGAGATTTCTATATTTACTAAAGTATCTTTCGTAGATTTCGAAATGGTGAACCCATTTGTCTATCTTTCGCCCCTGGTTATTTTCGAAGTAGTTCCAAAGATCACCTTTCATAACCTCTTGCCTTCTTTCCTCTTTTTACTTGGCCGGCAATACTGTGTAGTGCCATCTCGGACGGATTGAACCTTCTATACCAGGCTGAACCGCCCGGCTGGTTCCGGGGCGGTCCGCAGTTCAGCAAGGGCCACCCTGGTGGGCCCTGGTTCGTGCACCATCGGTTGCCAAAAAACCAGTCGCCCCAAAGTGACACCCACACCTCCCGCCAATAGCCAACTGGCCAGTTCCTGCGGTTGACCAGCTGGCACGCCGGACACATTTATGGCTCTGCCGGGGTTGTTCCTGGCGATGTTCTCTATAAACTCGGCCGCGCCGTCTTGGGAGCCGGAATCGCAGAGGATCACCCGGTCCATGGGCCTGAGAAAGCGCAACATTTCTAGCATCGACTGGTAAAGTGCCGGCAAACCACGGCCGCCGGTGATGACGAAATCCAGGGGTGATCCGCCCTCATCCCCGTCGGCGGGCGAAGGAATGGTATACTTGACCCAATCACTCTTCAGCCACTTTTTATTGAAAGTCAAAAGTGCAGGTACATCTTTTTCCGTGGCCAAATCCTGCCGGGTCTGCCGTTCGAAATGGATCAGCACCGCCTCAGGCTCGTACCTGATCACGCGGCCTTTTTCCCGCACCTTCATGCACAGGTCTATATCCTCACAGGACATGTCGTAGGCTTCGTCAAACCCACCCACCCCGAGAAAAAGCCTGCGGTCCACGAGCATACAGGCACCAGTGACGGCCGGCACCTCCCCCGGAGTGTTAACCGCCGGATCCGTGATTCCGGCGCTACCAAAATGAACATGAACCGGGGTCAGGGGAAATCGTCCGTTGGAAGCGAACCAGACGCCGGCGTGCTGAACCGTATGGTCGGGAAAAAGGAGCTTGGCCCCCACGATACCCACCCTGGGATCCGCTGCGGCCCTCAACATCGGCGTAAGCCAGTCGTTTGTCGACAGCGTGTCGTTGTTCAAGAACACCACGTATTTGCCGGAGGCAACCGCTGCCCCCCGGTTGCAGGCACCGGCAAAACCCAGGTTCCTCGCGTTCCGGACCATCGTCACCCTGTCTCCGTACTCCCTGGTTACCTGCTGGGCAGCGTCATCGGGTGAAGCGTCGTCCACAACAATTACTTCGCAGGAATGAAAGGGAACAACATGGGTCATCAGCGAATTTAGACACTGAAGGGTCAGGTCGGCTCGCCCATACTGGGGAATTACGATGGAGCATTGGACCTTGTCAGGGCTTACGGCAACGGCCGGAGCCAGCGGCCCGGAAGCCACAGACGTTGCCCGTCGCTTGTGCTTTCCCTGCATTGCTCTGCTTTCCTTGCTTTGTCGCACGATGAGTTTCCTCCTCACCTACACTCCGTACCCGATCCCGGGAAGCGGGACGGGGCTGAAACAGGATGCAACGGTAGTGGCGTTGCCATCTGCGGTATATATTCCATATTATGGCTATAACCGATAAAGGTTACCCAGACAGGCTGCAAAGGCCTCCTGCAGGTCCACCGGATCGCAGCAGGGCACGAGGTGATATGGGGCAGGAAAGCAGAGTCTTAGGGTGTGAGCGGTGAGCTCAAGAACTGCTTGGGTTTACTGGGCTCTTAGGGTGGCGAAACGGCAGGAAAGAGAATCTTCGACAGAGAAATACTCCTCGTTAACACCGGCCGGTATGTACGAATAATCTCGACCGGCCGTAAAAGGGGGAGTAGTCAGTGGATACCAAGGAAGCCGCCGCGCAACTGAACCGTTACCTTCTACCCAGTTCCTTTCCGTTGGGCATCGGGATCCTGGAAAGCAGGGAGGGCGTACCCAAATCCGCCAAAACCCCGGTGCATAATTTCAAAAAGAAGCTGGCCGTGTGCCAACTCGTTACCATGGCCCGCCGCTACGGCTGGACGGTGGCGTTCGGCCGGGAGGAGCAAAAATGTGCTCTGGGCTCCCTTATATTCGGATTTGACCATCCCGGCCCCTTTTACCTGGAAGGCCATCTGGCCGAACAGACCTACGTATCGTCAAGTGAGGCTGGAGTGCGTTCGGAGCAGACCATGCAACGCCTAGCCTACAATCCGGAGCGCTGGGTTGTAATCGGCCCCCTGGACCGGATCGACTTCGACCCGGATATCGTGCTGGTTTACGGCCACCCGGCGCAAATGATGCGGTTGATCCAGGCCGACCTTTATGGAACAGGGGGAGCATTCGCCACGGCCATGTCCGGGCGGGGCGCCTGTGCGGAAGAAATTGCGGCACCCTACTTGAGTGGCAAATGTCAGATGGGCATGCCCTGCACGGGAGAGAGGGTGTTTGCCCAGACCCAGGATCACGAAATGGCCTTCGGCATCCCTGCCGGCCGTTTGGACGGGGTCCTTAAAGGTCTGGCGGAAACCCACCGCAAAGGAGTAAGGTACCCGATTACGTCCACACTAAACTACGAGGCGGTGTTTCCCGCTGCCTACAGCCAGGTGGAGAAGGAGTTCGGCCGGGAAGGCGACTAAGGAAACCTTGCCGCCAACATGGGTATCGTGCGGAAATGGACAATCAGACGGTGCCGTGTTGACGGCCGCCGGCAATTAGGTCAACTGATGGCGGGGCTGGCAGGGCAGGGGGGATTTCCCCCAGCCCGTGGCGGCATCGGTGCAACTATGTAGACTAAGATGACAGGAGGAAAAATTTATGGATGTCTACGAGGCCATTTCAGCCAGGCGAAGCATACGCCGCTACAAGCCGGACCAGGTGGCCCAGGAGCAGGTGCTGCGCGTCCTCGACGCCGCCCGTCTGGCGCCATCGTGGAAAGACCTGCAGTGCTGGCGGTTCATCGTGGTGCGCGGTGAGACTGGCAAGACCGGCATTTTGTCCGGCTTCGAAGACACAAACCCCGGCAAAAAGGCCATCACGGCCGCCCCCGTGATGATCGTGCTGTGCGCGGATCCCCAGGCCTCCGGCAAGATGGGCGACAAGGACTATTACCTGGTGGACGCCGGAATTACCATGGAAAACCTGATGCTGGCGGCCAGGGCGGAGGGTCTGGGTACGTGCTGGCTGGGAGAATTCGACGAGAACCCGGTCAAAGTCGCCCTGAGCATACCGGCAACATGGAAGATCGTCGGGATGACACCGCTGGGCTATCCTGACCAGGATCCCAAACCACGTCCCAGGAAGACCCTGGAGGAGATTGTTTGCTACGAAAGGTGGGACGGTCAGGCCTGAGGCCGGATTAGTATTACAACTGTAGGAATGCCCTTGACCCGATGAATATCTATGCAAGTATTCATCGGGTTTTATCTTTGGATTATGAATAATCAGGGGATGAATATTTATTCAATAAGGGTAAAAGGTGCCCCAGCCCGGGCGGGGGAAGGGACTGCCGGCCCCGGGAGCCCGGGAAGTTATTTTAGTTTACATAATATACATTATGGGAACTAAATTGAGGGAGAGGACTGACCGTTGGTAAAAGGCTCGAGGCCCCGGATCCCGGGGCCTCTCAGAAGTCGTGATATCCTTCACTCCGCAGGCGCCAGAGCGATTTTCGCACCACTGAAAAAGTATTATCCCGGTTGGCTTCCTTTTCCCGGTACATATTGGCGTCAGCTTCGCGCAGTACGTCGTAGAGGCTTTTAAAGATGTTGTCAGTGGTAGCGAAGCCGACCGAATAGCATACCGGCAGCGGCTCCTCCAGGCTGCCCAGGGCCATCTCGCGCAAGACCTGCGCTTTTTCCCCGGCTACCAGGTGGTTGCTTCTAGGCATCAGCACCGTGAACTCGTCGCCACCCAGACGCGCAATGATGTCTTCGGAACGGAAGTTGCATTTTATGATCGATACGGCCTTCTTCAGAAACATGTCGCCCTTGCTGTGGCCCAGAATGTCGTTGACCAGTTTAAGTCCGTCAATGTCCAAGAGAAAGATGGATACCGGATAGTGATCCCGGCTGCCCTCTATCCTGCTTAGGGCTCGTTCGAAAAAGAGCCTGTTATAAAGGTCGGTAAGAGGGTCCTTTTCGCTTTTGAGGCGTAACTGGTTGTTCATCGCGATCAGGCGGCGGTGCCTCAGTTTGAGCCTTTCCTGGGCCTGAATTCTCCTCGAAATATCCCTGGCCAGACTCAGCACAATCTCTTCACCCCCGCAGGTAATAACCCTGGAGTTTACTTCCACCATAATTTCCTTACCGTTTTTCCTGGTATAGCTGGACGTGAACACGCAGTGGCCGTGTCTTCGTAAGGCCGCCACTACGTGCTTGATCTTTACCGCGTTGTGGTCCACCTGGGTGACGTGCATACTGTATATCTCATCTTCCTTGTACCCCAGGGTTTGCATGGCTGCCTGGTTTACATAAACAAAGAACCCCTGGAAATTATGCACTAACACCATGTCCGCAATCTCTTCCACCAGAGCGGCTTTAAGCACGATGTCCTCCCCGGTAACGTTCTGTGGAAAAACGGTTGTGGGCAGGCACGGTTCCGGACTCCCTTTCAGGGAATAGGAGCCGTCGGGACCGTTGCCGTTGCGTGCCGCTGGCATGTTCAGAGTCCCCCCCTGTCGCTACGACTTGGTTGCTCCTGCGCCGGACAGGCATAGGCCGTGTCTGGGATACTAGTACTTTAGTACCGCATCCGCGTTGCTATTTCCGATGGTCTGGCCTGTGTTGTGAAAACTATTGGCGGTCTGCAGTGATGTAGATACTTTGTGACTCTGTTTTGAGCGAATACCGGTTTGGGTAGCCGCCGAACAAACTTTCTGTTTAATCATGAGCAGGTTTACCACATGTCCTATTACATTATCGGCACCTTTGCGGGATGGTTTAGGCGGAAGTTGTAGGACTTTTGTCACGTTTGAATAACCGGGGGACGCGTACGGAACGCGCCTTGACCGGCGCCGTTCAGACGCCGGTCAGGAGGCTGGGAAAGCGCAAATCCCGGCAGTGGCACGGGTCGCCCTGTGGGGGCAGGTTCACTGCATCCAGTAGGATGCGGGCTAAAAGCAACGCTTCTTCATAAAAGATGTCTTCGAGGTCCTCATGCTGCCAATCGGCGATTACCCCCTCGGCGTAGTTGACCACCTGATCGACGCGGGCGTAGCAGGCCCCTATTTCCCGGGTCAGGTAAACCTCGGGGCACATGCTTTGTCCCACCACGTCCGCGCCGAGTTGCGCCAGCATCTTTACCTCGGCCCGGCTTTCAAAGTGGCGCCCGTCCGTGACGGCGTAAACACCGCGGTCAAACAAACGTTTGGCTCCGCCGGCGGCCTGCGCCAGGGACCCGGCCAGACGGGGACAAACCGGCTGGCGCATGCTGGATAGAAAGGGGGTGCCCAAACTCACGTCCTTACGCAAGGAAAAATCCAGGTAATCGGAAACGACCATGATGTCACGCAGGTTAAGGAGATGGTTGACGGCGCCGACGCCCCCCTCCGCCAGCACCTCCTTCACCCCGGCCTGGCTTAAAAGCCAGAAAAGCTGTTGGGAGGCAGATGCCCGGGATACGCCCCGGCGCCAGCCGTGCATGCGGACAGTGAGCACCCTGCGACCGGACGCCGTGAAGAGCTTCAGCGGGGGGCCGGGACCAAATGGGGTTTCGAAGACCAGCCCCTCGGCCAGGACCTCTACCCCTTCACGGGATATGGCCTCCGGAAAGGCAATGCTGTAGGTGCTTGATCCACCGATGACAGCGATATCGGCAGGCGGTATCTCCTGCGGCAGGTTGACCACTCCCTTACGGCCGCCTGGCCACGTAAAAGTGACGCCGGCTCGCAGGACCGGCGGGTTCCAGGGTGAAGGGATGAAAGATGCCCAACATCTGGAGGCGGGCCGCCTCCAGAGCCGCAGCCACCTCATTGGGGGCATAGGCCCGTTCCCTGTGGCATTCCGCGAAGCAGGCCTTCTCCCCGTTTTGCATTATCCACCCCTGAAGTTCAATTTCCCATCTGCGGTGCTCGTGATCGTAGGTCGTACGCCAGGTCAAGCCAAAATCTTCCTCCGTCAGAACAACTTCCTCCGGCTGGCTGGTTGCCCCTGTGACGGGGTGACAACCCATCAGCCACTCCAGCGCGTTCAGGTCGAAAATAAAGAGTCCGCCCGGACGCAGGGCCAGCCGCACCCTCGCAAAGGTTTGCCTCAAGTCCCCGATGCCGGACAGGTAGTTTAGACCATCGTGAAAGCAGGTTACCAGGTCGACCATCCCCGGCAGGGAAAAAAGACGCATATCGGCCTGGATCAGCTCAAGAACTGTGTCCAGGCGGCGCGCCTTTTCTCCGGCCACGGCCAGCATGGCGGGGCTGATGTCCACACCTGTCACCCGGTAACCCCGCCCTGCCAGTGGCAGGGCGGTATTGCCCGTACCGCAGGCGAGATCCACAACATTGACGGCCCGGCTGTGGAAATGAGCGAGAATCTCCTCCACGTAATCTGCCCAGCCCGCAAAATCCACCCCTTCGACCAGCCGGTCGTAGAGAAGGGCCAGGGCTTCGTAACAGGCCATCGGGAAGTGCTACCGCAGGCTGGCCAGGATATCCTTCAGAACCTGGTCGATGGCCTGGTCGCCGTTAATGTCCTTCAGTATGCCCTGAGCCTGGTAGTACTCAATGAGGGGCCTGGTCTGACCTTCGTACACGTCCAGGCGGTTACCCACGGAAACTTCGTTGTCATCGCTGCGCTGGTAAAGTTCCCCGCCGCAGGAGTTGCAAACCCCCTCGGATTTCGGTGGATTGAACATTATGTGATAGCTGGCGCCGCAATTCTTGCAGACCCGCCGGCCGGTGAGACGCGCCATCAGACGCTCCCGCGGCACAGCTATGTTTATAACACCGTCAGGTTTGATGCCGAGGGAAGCCAGCGTTTCGTCAAGAGCCTGGGCCTGGGACAGGTTGCGCGGAAAACCGTCCAACAAAAAGCCTACGGCCGTGTCCGGTTTACCCAGACGCTCCTTGACCATCCCCACTACCACTTCGTCAGGGACCAGTTGGCCCTTGTCCATGTACTCCTTGGCCTTTTTACCCATTTCGGTGCCTTCGCTGATGGCGGCCCGAAACATGTCTCCGGTGGAAATGTGGGGGATTTTGAGTTCCTTGACCAGTACTTCCGCCTGTGTTCCCTTACCTGCCCCGGGTGGTCCCATGATCAGCAGATTCAAAGAAACATCCCTCCCTACCGATAGTTCTTTTTTTCCTATATAGACATTATACCACGGGCATGTCCCAAGGTGAAGATGAATTTGAGAAAAAGCGCACAAAGAAAAGACCGGTGCAACGCCGGTCTTTTCACTACGGCGGGACCCCCGGTCCCCCCTATTTGCGTCCCCCTCATTTCCGGTTTACACTGATGCTTTTTGGTTCCTTGGCGTTCACTGCCGCCTTGAGGGTCGACAAAGTTACCCTGGGGCTGTCGTAGGTTATGAGCAGGCGGTCCGGATACAACACGTCAACGCGGTTGACGCCCTTGAACCTGGTGAGCCTGCTCTTTAACTTATCCCCTTCTTCCGGGCTCAAAAAAAGGCCCGTTTTGAGTGTAACCATGGTAGGCACTTTTCCCACTCCCTTCAATGTTGTCCGCAAACCGGCACCGGCCCTTTCGCCCCTGCTCACGACAAACAGACAGGGGCAACCCCCTGTCTGTCCAGGCCAGTTATAAACCGGTTCTTAAGCCGTGAGTTCGAATGACCGTCAAAAAGCCGCTGGCACTGGCCTCCGCTTCGTCATATTGCACTTCCACCCGGTTCGGGTAGGCGATGGTTACCTGCTTGACACCCGGCATAGCCACGAGCAACTGCCGGAGTCGTTGACCGGTCCTCCTGTCCATGGCCGGCTTGACGTTAACCGCTATCCTGGTTAGCATTTTAGTCCGGTTCTACCTCCCTCCGTCCGGCCATTATCGCCGGATTGGTCTTAGCTAAGGGAGCAGGCTGCCCCGTAGGCAGCCTGCCCTCCCTCGATTGACTTTTACATCGGCGGGCAGTTGTTGCAGAGCGTCGGGACTACGGGCGGACAGATGGGCGGGAACGGACTCGGCGTTACGCACAGGGTCGGGGTAAGGACGGTGCCGGTCACGGACAAAACTACGGGGAATATAGACTTGAGGACCAGACACAGGTTGAAGGAACAGCAGACCACGTCGTCGATACAAATGCAGGGACCGCAGCTGAAGGTGAGGTCACATGCCGTGCTGGCGCCGTCGGGTGCGCAGAGGATGACGGTTTTGAAGAAGCTTGCGCTGTTGGTGGAAGTGCAAGTAACGATCCCGGCCGAGTTTACGATATTGATAGTGAGCGAGTACGAAACCAGGAACGTAACGTCAAAGAAACCGGCGGTGGTGCTCGCGGTACGGGACACCTCGGTGCAGCTGATGGTGGTCAGCGTGCAGCTGGCCGTGCTGTTGGTGCAGCTACAAGCCACTCCGGCTACTGTCGGCGTAAACGCCGAGAGAGGGAGACATACATCCTGTTGCTCCGTCTGGAAACAAAAGTCTAATACCTGGGGCACCTCAATGCAAATGGTTGAGTCATGATGCATGGTAAACTTTACCTCCTCTTTTGAGTGACTAAGCCGGTCATTGCCGGTTCGATTAAAGCTCCAACTCCAGTGGGCTGAAATATCCTATGTGTATTGCCTTATATTGGTGAAACCGGCACAAAGTTTTCTGCTTTAGGGAGGCATATTCCGCGTTTTAACAAAAAATAGATGCCGCTCCGTCTTTTGGTTGGGGTTTCCCGGCATACTAACATTTATTGTCTATAATACCGTTTACTAGGACTACCTGGTTTAAACATAGGATCACAATCAATAGGCACGATTCTGGATTTGGAGTAATTAGTCGGGACTACAGCGCAATATTCTATGGATCAACGCCGGTCAGCTTGTCCCTGCGGTGCCAATGCCAAAGAGGCATCCTTCCGGGTAAGATATAGGAGCGCGAACCGGCAGGTTGTGCGGCCAAAAAGAAAGGACCGGCCTAAAGCCGGTCCGGTATCCCGGGGGCCGCCGGCCCCCTATTTGCGTCCTCCTCATTTCCGCTGTACATTGGCGCCTGTTCCTACCCCGCGTCTCACTACCCTTCCCAGGGGCGAGAAGCCCATCCTAGCGTTGTCGAAGGATACGGTCATTCGACCGGGACGCAGTACCCCAACCGGGGTGACGCCCTTAATTCTCACCACTATGCCCATAAAGTTATCTCCTTCCTCCGCGCCGGGCCATAGACTGGTTTTGAGTGTGACGATGACGGGCACCGTCACACTCCCTCCTGTCGATGTTCGAAATCGGTACCTGTGACCTTTCCTCGTTTTCGTGCCGGCAAACAAATAGGGGCAGCGACCCCTATTTGTTCCAGCATCATGTTCAGACGGTCCTCATACTGAGGGCCCGTATGGCCGTAATAAGGTGGCCGGCCCCCGTCTCGCTACCGTCGAAGTGCACTTCCACCTGTTTCGGGTAGGTAATGGTTACCTGCTGCACGCCCGGCATCGTCATGATCGACCGCCGGAGCCTTTCTCCAGACTTTCCATGCAGGGCCGCAGTGGTATTGACCGTTATCTTGCTAAGCATCTTTATCCCTACTACCTCCTACGGGCATAATTGCCGGATTTTCGTGCCGCGGAGCAGAGCAGGCTGCTCCGGGAGCAGCCTGCTCTGCTTCCCTGCTTTACGTCAACAACGAGCAGGGAGCACAGATCGTCGGCGGCAGGGGCGGGCAGATCGGCGGGAAGGGGCTCGGCATGACGCACAGCGTCGGGGTGAGGACGGTGCCGATCACGGACAGGACCACTGGAAATACCGATTTGAAAACCAGACACAGGTTAACCGAAACACAGACCACGTCGTCGATACAGATCCCGAGACCGCAGGCCGGGGTAACCTCGCAAACCGTGATCGCCCCGTCGGGTGCGCACAGCACGACGGTCTTCGTGAAGGGGCTGGAGGTCACGAAGGTGGCGCAGGTAGCGACGCCGGTCGGGCTAACAAGGGTGATGGCGAGGGAGAAGGAAATCGCGAAGGTAACGTTAAAGAATCCGGGTGTGGTGCTGGGGACCCGGCCGGGTGCCGGAACGATCTCGGTGCAGCTGACGGCGACGACGCTGCACGCGACCGTGTTGCCCGTCGCACAAGTGCAGGTCAGCGCGGGGGCAATGGGCACGAACCCGAAGACCGGGAGACAAATGTCCGTTGTCTCCGCCTGGAAACAGAAGTCTAATACCTGGGGAACTTCGATGCAAATGGGATTAGCCATGATTTTTGTTTACCTCCTCATGTTACGATGCCGCCGATCGGGGCTGGCTTGCTGAAGGCCTTCCCCCCTGGCTAGAATATTTTATGTATATTTCCTTTTACTGGTGCACGATTGCGGAAAGTTTATCCAGTCTCGGATAATATAGGATAGTCAGCAACAGTGGACCAGGTTACCGTCCAGGGCTTTCCGGTGAAACCGGCGGCTGCGTCCGGGCCGGAGGAACAAAAAAAGACCGGCGCAAAGCCGGTCCGGAATTCCCGGGAGGCCGCCGGCCCCCCTATTTGCGTCCTCCTCACCGCCGCGTTACCCTGACGTCAGGAACAGCGGTCCGGCTGGCGATGGCGGCCTTCAGTGTGGATAATCCCAACCTGCCGTTTTCGTAGGTTATTACCACCCGGTCGGGAAAGGGCACATCCACCTGGAGGACATACCTGAGCTTGGCCAGTTTGCTCTTTAACTCGGCCGCTTCCTCCCGGCCGAGCCACAGCCCTGTCTTGAGTGTAACCGTGGTGGGCACCTGGGTCACTCCCCTCGCCATGTATCCCCGATCAGCACCGGGCCACCCGTCCTGCTGCCACGGGGACGCTTTAATAGAGGCGACCGCCCCTACTTATTCTGGCATCACTTTAAGCCGGTTCTTAAACCGTGAGCCCGTATGACCGTCATAAGACTGCCGGCCCGCGTCTCGGCCGCGTCGTACTGCACTTCCACCCTGCTTGGGTAGGCGATTGTTACTTTCTTTACGCCGGGCAGGGCAACGAGCGACTGCCGGAGTCTTTCCCCGGTCCTCCCGTCCAGGGGCTGGGTGACATTGATCGCTACAGTGTTAAGCATTTTTATCCAGCACTACCTCCTAAAGGCATAATCGCCGGATGAGCACACCGGAAAGCGGGGCAGGCTGCTCAGCGCGTAGCCTGCTCTACCTCCCCGGTTAAGCCCTATACCGGCGGGCAGTTGTTGCAGATGGTCGGAACCATGGGCGGACAGACCGGCGGGAAGGGGCTCGGCATGACGCACAGCGTCGGGGTGAGAACGGTGCCGCTAACCGAAAGAACCACCGGGAATATGGACTTGATGACAATGCACAGGTTGAAGGAACAGCACACCACGTCGTCGATGCAAATGCAGGGGCCGCAGCTGAAGGTGATATCGCAAGCCGTGCTGGCTCCGTCAGGCGCGCAGAGGACGACGGTCTTAAAGAAGCTGGCGGTATTGGTGGAGTGGGCGATAACGACGCCGGCCGAGTTCACGATATTGATGGTGAGCGAGTACGAAACCAGGAACGTGACGTCAAAGAAACCGGCGGTGGTGGTGGCGGTCCGAGATACCTCGGTGCAGCTTATGCTGGTCAGCGTGCAGGAAGCTGTGTGGCCGGTGCAAGTAAGAAGCGTCGGCACCACGAGGGTAAACGCCGCGAGAGGGAGACACACGTCCTGGGACTCCGTCTGGAAACAAAAGTCTAATACCTGGGGTACTTCAATGCAAATCTGGTCAGGCATGATTAACTTTACCTCCTCTGTCGTATTGCACTTCCGCCCGACCTGGGCAGGCGATTATAACTTTCTTTACGCCGGGTATGGCGACTGCCGGAGCCCTTCCCCGGACCTCCCGTCCAGACAGGCTTAAGCATTTTTATCCAGTACTGTATCCATGCAGGCATACTTGCCGGTTCTACATGCCGGAAAGCGGGGCAGGCTGCCCCGTGAGCAGCCTGCTGTCCCTCCCCGGATTAAACCTACACCGGCGGGCAGTTGTTGCAGATGGTCGGAACCATGGGCGGACAGACCGGCGGGAAGGGGCTCGGCATGACGCACAGCGTCGGGGTGAGGACGGTGCCGACCACCGAAAGAACCACCGGGAATATAGACTTGATGACAATGCACAGGTTGAAGGAACAGCACACAACGTCGTCGATGCAAATGCAGGGGCCGCAGCTGAAGGTGATATCGCAAGCCGTGATGGCTCCATCAGGCGCGCAGAGGACGACGGTCTTAAAGAAGCTGGCGGTATTGGTGGAGTGGGCGATAACGACGCCGGCCGAGTTCACGATATTGATGGTGAGCGAGTACGAAACCAGGAACGTGACGTCAAAGAAACCGCTGGTGGTAGTGGCGGTCCGGGACACCTCGGTACAGCTTATGCTGGTCAGGGTGCAGGCAGCGGTATTGCCCGTGCAAGTAAGAAGCGTAGGTACCACGAGGGTAAACGCCGCGAGAGGGAGACACACGTCCTGGGACTCCGTCTGGAAACAAAAGTCTAATACCTGGGGTACTTCAATGCAAATGGGGTCAGGCATGATTAACTTTACCTCCTCTAATCAGCTATCGCTTCAGCTGTTACCAGCTCGATATTTTCAATCCCGCTGGGCTAGAATATTCTATGTGTATTGCCTTATCTTGGTGAAACCGGCAGTAAAATTTTCGGTATCTGAGATAAAAAAGGGCCCAGTACCGTGGAAAGGAATACAATGACGAAACTGGTAACGTATACCTGTATGGGCCTTAAAGTCAAAACAAGTGTTGCCTCGTATGGCAAATGATACCAAAAATAAATTAAACACCCCAGCTAAGGAATTCGTCCTTTGTGTTTGTTCGGTCAAGCTAACCCTTAATCGAAAATTCTGCCGGATAAGGCACCCCAGGTTTCGCATGCCCCGCTTTGAGAGGCGTTTTAACGGGTTGCCAGGCGCACAACAGGCGATCGGCCAGCGTAGAATATAGCAGCTTGAACAGGCAGGTGATTATTGTGGACGAAATACTGGTGGTATGGGAACTCGACGGCCTCTGCCACCTCCCGGCCGGGCAAATCGAAAAGGCTGCCCAGGTTGCCAGAGAGCTGGGCCAGTCCTTCCACCGGTCTTCCGCTGAAGGGGTGCTGCTGGTCAATTCCCCTTTCACCGGCCGGCAAGTAGCCTTGATCGTGGAAAGCGAAGCACAGGGTACTTCGCTTAGCCTGGGAGGCGCCCTGCAAGAACTTCTGATGGCGGCCTCCGCCAGGGTCAACCTGGTGCGTCTGGCCGGTCATCGCGCTTCCCTGCCCCTGGGCGGCCATTTATTGTTATGGCTGACCGACGGCGCAGAGCACGCGCCCCTGGTGATAGTGCCCGGGAAGTATTACGGCAGTACCCGCCTGGCGTCCCTGCTGACTGAGGAGTTATCTTCGGCTGTCCGGTTGACGCCCGGCACGGAGGTTCTTTTCCTGGAGTCGCCCCGTGGGCCGCTGCCGGCCAGTATGCCTGCGGTCCTGATTGAATGCCCGCCGGCGCCGCCCGGGGCGGTTAAGCACTGGGCCGCAGGCTTGAAGCAGGGTCTGGCCCGCCATTTTAGCGGCGAGGGAACCAGTCTCTCCAGCGGTGAGCGGACCGGTTCCGAAGGAGGAAGTGACACCAGCCGGGAAGAGACGGTGCAGGTCTTTTGGCGGCGCCTCAAACAGGTTGTCCCGGAAGCCCGGCTGACCGCCGCCGCTAAAACGGTATTCAACCTCGGAGAGGATTCCGCTCCGGCCCCTCCGTCCGCTCCGGTCAACCCGGTGGTGACCACAAGCTCCCACCAGGCGGCGATGAAAACGGCCAGGGCAGCCATGGTGAATCTCCAGGCCCGCCAGCCGGGACTCCCTCCCGCCCTGTTCGGGCGGCATGCGCCTGCATCGACTTTGCCCCGGGCTCCGGCAGCCGGTTTTAAGTACCCGGCCTCCCCCTATCCGGTGTCCATGGCACCCTTCACCCGGCCGTCGTCGACCGCCGGGCAACGTCAGGAGGCCCAACCGTTTTACCGTCCTCAGCTGGGGAGGCCTGCTCCTGCCGCGGGTACAGGAGGTGGAACGGAATCCAACCGGTCAGACGGGCAAAACGACTCTTGCGGGCCGGGTTCGCCCCTGCGGTGAATGAAGCCCGTGGAACCCGGCAGGATGCCGTTGGCTTATAAGGAATATAAACCACTGCGGAAATATTAGAGCACACAAAACGGCGGGCCCTCTCCGGAGGGGCCCGCCGTCGCCTTGTCCCTTGTGCTATTTGGTTAGTTGCCCAGGAACAACTCGCTTACCCACACGATTCCATTCGAGCTCTGAACCACACCCAGGCCGATTTGAGTTTCCTGGGGATCGAGCAGGTTGGCCCGGTGGGGAGGACTGTTAAACAGGGCCGAGTTGTCTACGGTCACGCTAGGTCCTTCACAGATATTCTCCGCCCCCATCGGATTCCCATAGATGCCTGCGGTTTCTTCCATTTGAGGCGGCGTACCATAAGTAGGCGAATAGTGGGTAAGCACCTGGTGATTGGCCATGTCCTGAGCCCTGAGATGGGCCAGGTAGGACAGTTTCGAGTTGACGGTGTAGGCGGGAAGACTGTTCGCTACCCGCTGCTGGTTGACCAGGCTCAGCAATTGCTGCTCACCGGCGTTGAGGCTGTAGTTTGCGCTGTAACCGGACCAGATAGCGGAGGCCGACGGAAGCGTTGTCGGAGTTGGTGTTGGTGTTGGTGTCGGAGTTGGTGTCGGAGCGGGAGCCGGAGCGGGAGCCGGAGCCGGAGCGGGAGCCGGAGCGGGAGCGGGAGCCGGAGCGGGAGCCGGTGTCGAAACCGGTGCCACAGTCTGTTCGTATTGGGTCAGGTAATAGCTGAGCAGGTTCGCTTCTGAGGTTGAGGTGGCCGGAGCCGGGCTGATGGTGGTGCTCGTGGTGCTAGGGGTCGCCGGGCTTGTGGTGCTGGTGGTGCTGGTAGCGGTGCTGGTGGTGGAGGCCGGTAGGGTCTGGGTGGGCGATGCTGTTGCAGGGGAAGAGCCGACCTGGATCAATTGCCCCCCGTAGACAGTGGTGTACCATTGCGCTACTGAAGAAAGGGAAGTTGCCCCCGAAGGAGCGGCCGCGCCGATCGAAAACGCCAGTGCCGTTACGAAAACCATTCCTGCCTTCCAGTACCTCACTCGCTTAACCATGAACTACCTCCTTTGTTGAAGTAGAGCCATGATAACCCGGGAATGGAAAATGAGGCAACCGGCGTATTCCCGAACATACTTTCGTTAGGCTCAAACAGCTGGCATGTCCGGTACTATATTTCTTTATTTGCAGAATTCAGGCTTCATGGTTATATCTGGACGCTGCCTGGCGGAGGATCCCCGCCGGACCCCCTCCTCCCCCGCCGGCTGAAACCTGCGTAACGGCAGGTTGTCGTTGACAGACGCAAAGACGGCGGGCGCTCTGAAGAGGACCCGCCGTCTTGCATCCGGCGCTATTTGGTTAGTTGCCCAGGAACAACTCGCTTACCCACACGATTCCATTCGAGCTCTGAACCACACCCAGGCCGATTTGGGTTTCCTGGGGATTGAGCAGGTTAGCCCGGTGGGGAGGACTGTTAAACAGGGCCGAGTTGTCTACGCTCACGCTGGGGCCTTCACAGATATTCTCTGCTCCCATCGGGTTGCCAGAGATGCCTGCTGTTTGTTCCATTTGAGGCGGCGTACCATACGTAGGCGAATAGTGGCTAAGGTTCTGGTGGTTAGCCAGGTCCTGGGCCCTGAGCCGGGCCAGGTAGGACAGTTTCAGGTTGACGGTATAGGCGGGAAGTTTATTCGCCACCCGCTGCTGGTTGACCAGGCTCAGCAATTGCTGCTCACCGGCGTTGAGGCTGTAGCCGGCACTATAACCGGACCAAATGGCGGAGGCTGAGGAAGGTGAGGTAGCCGGTAACGGGGAGGAGTTGGAGGGGCCGTTGGTAGTCGGTAGGGTCTGAGTGGGCGATGCCGCCGCTGTGGCGCCGGTCTGGATGAGCTGCCCCGCCGAACCGTAAACGGTGGAGTACCATTGCTCTACTGTAGAAAGGGAAGTTGCCTGCGAGGGACCGGACGCGGCAAGAGAATACACAAGCGCTGTTAGGATAACCAGTCCTGCTTTCCAGTACTTCATTCGCTTAACCATGAACTACCTCCTTTGTTGAAGTGAAACCCATTGTAACCGGAAATGGAAAATGAGGCAACCAGCGTATTCCCGAACAGTCTTTCGTAGGGCTAAAACAGCGGTTACCTCCGGAACTATATTTCTTTTCTTGGAGAATAAAGTCCTCATGGTTATATCTGGCTAGGACTACCCTGCAGGTAGCGCTCTAGAAGACCGGCGGCCTGGGCTTCGCAGGAATACGACGGTTCCGAGTAACATTCCGTCGACTTTCCCATATGTTGATATCATGGAAAGGAGGTTTGATATGATATGGCCATCAGGCAACTTTGTGTCAACGAGATGACGTCTATAGTCGAGAAACTGTCGGAGAGGGTCACCTGCGCCACTCCCGCTTTCTCCCCGGTCGGCCCGGGAGAACATTGCACAATCGCCCTGTACAACGTGACGGTGAACATGGCGGGCGTGCCTCCCACCCTGTCCTTCTCCTTCGACACCCAGTTCGAGTATGAGTATCTGAACGAAGGAACCAAGTTCAGGGATTTCTGCACCATTGTCGGCAAGAGCGGTTCCCTGCCCCTCCCCCTGGGCCTGACCGCCTGCTGCGGAACAACCGAACCCCAGGTCACCTACTCGGCGAACTGCGATCCGCGTAGCATTACCACGACCCCTACTACGGTATCCGGCGAAATCAATTTGTCCTTCACCGTGCACAACCTCTGCGCGCCCACTGTGGTCTGTGTCGAGGACGCCAAGTGTGAGTAAAGACCCGGGAGGAAAAGCCGCGGGAGGGGAAATAAGTCCCTCCCGTTTTCTTTTTCCCCATCTTGCCGGCTGGTTGGGCTTCAGAAGGCCGTCCCGGCCTCCCGGTTCAGGTTGGCCAGCAGGTGATCCATGGCCCGCACCCACGCCCCAACGCTGCGGGGAACGGGTTCCTGAGCCAGGCGCTCGCCCGCCGTGGACAGGTACTCCAGGCTTTCCCGGTATCTTCCCTTCCCGGCCAGGGTGCCGGCCAAAATACCCAGGCTCACTGAGTTGAGCAGGCCGCGGCTTTCTAAATAGGCCATGGGCGCCTGAGGCCATTGGTCGACCAGGAAGGCCAGTCTTTCCAGGGCCGGTTCGAACCCGTCCGCCACTTTTGCCGCCCGGAGGAAAAGATCCAGAGCTCCGGGGGTATCGCCACGCTCGGCCAGAATGGTGCCCAGGGAACATAGGGAGCGGTGCGTACCGGTTCCGGGGCTCACCGTGTACTTGAACCAGGGAGCGTCGCCCATTTCCAGACAGCGGGCGAAGTCGCGCTCCGCGGCAGTGGCGTCGCCCAGTTGAAAGCGGGCTATACCCCGCAGGTACCGCAGGTCGGTGTAGTCCCCGTACCCGGCCACCCCCTCCTCCAGTACGGCCAGGGCCTCGGAAGTGTTCCCGCTATTGATGAGAGACAGCCCGTAGAAGAAAAAGAAGGCGGGGCCAGGGGCATTCTCCCTACTCACCATGGCCAGACCGGCGACCGCCGCGTGGAAGTCTTGCCGGTAGAAACACGTCAGGGCATGGTCGTAGGCCGACATACCGGCTTGAGCTGGTTCTTTCCCCGCGGACGTGTAACGCAGACAGTCAATGACGATGCCGGCATGACCCGGCGGAGGAGGCCGGTTGCCGGAGCGCCGGAAGAGCCTCATTTCCCCTTTCAGATGGCAGGACGCCTGGGACATATCCGGGCCGAGAAAGGTGCGTAGTTTGAGCAGGTAGCCCTGATGCTCAGGGTTATTGATGATCCGGCTGACGCCCTCACGCCCCCCCGGGGCCAGCACCTCGTCGGAGTACAGCACCAGGACCCACTTCGTTGTGGCCGTGGCCGCAGCTTCCGCCCAAACGGCGTCTTGGCTTTGGCCCGGCTTCAGGGCTGCCACCGTGGCCCCCATCTGATAGGCGACGTCTCCACAGCCTGGCGGGGAGCCTGGATCCAGGAAGATAAGCTCCCGGGCTATTTCCTGGACGCTCCGGATGCAGCGGGCCAGCATTTCTTTTGTGCCGCCGCCGGCGATACAGACGGCCAGGTTGGGCACAGCCCCCTTCCGGGCCTGATCAGCGGCCCAGGTCTGCATGGTCTCGGGGCTGAAGCCGTGGAATCCCTGTTCCTTGGGGTATCCACGCGGGGGCGGGGGCATCTTCAGGTAGCGTTTAAAGAGGGCCCCGGCGCGGGAATACCGCCCGCAGGCCAAGTGGCAGGCCCCCTCCAGGAATACCAGGTCATGGTAGTCGGGCAACAGGGTCTGGTAATGCTTTGCCCGTTCAATGGCCGAGCGGTATCTGTTGAGCTCCATCAGCAAGCTGATAGTTCTTCTGACCAGAATGGGTCCAAAGTTATGAGCGGGATTGCTCAACTGCAGGGCCTGGGAGTAGTTCTCTAGGGCTTGCTCCCTTTGACCCAACCGCCAATATTCCGTGCCCAGGTTGTAATAGAAGAAGCCGTCTTTCTCCTCCTCGCCGTACGTCAGCAATATTTCCAGGTTGCGGTTCATCTTGGCCCTGATGTTGGTCGTATGGGGGTGGTAACCATGGTGGAGGACTACTATATCGCTTTGGCCTAAGCTGGTCTGACCATAGTTGGCCAGGATCGAGTTTACGATCTGTTCGTGGATCTTTCCTTTAAACCGGAAGCAGGGTCTGTTTCTGAAAAGCCTTATACTCGGGACACTTAGTTCGTGCCCTTTATCCGTTATGTTATCGACTATGACGAAATAAGCCTCATAGTTGTCATTGTCCAGGACGCCCTGAAGTTCCTGGCGGCTTTCCGGGGACAACTCCTCATCACAGTCCAAAAAAAGGATCCAGTCGCCGGTGGCGGCTTCCAGGGAGAGGTTGC
Organism: Spirochaetia bacterium; assembly: GCA_035530395.1. Classification (GTDB taxonomy): domain Bacteria; phylum Bacillota; class Desulfotomaculia; order Desulfotomaculales; family JAJYZD01; genus JAJYZD01. The sequence goes on along the minus strand of DATKUX010000074.1, from coordinate 36,664 downwards.
GGGCAACGCTGAAATCGCCGGTCCAGCGGGTATGAATTACCCTGGCGCCCATGGATTCCACTATTTCCGGTGTATCGTCGCTGGAACCCGTGTCCACCAGCACGATTTCGTCCGCACATTCCCTGACGCTGTTCAGACAGCGCTCGATGTTGACGGATTCGTTCTTGGCGATGAGGCAAACACTGAGTTTACCACGCGTCAACGGTTGATTCCCCCTTATACCGACCAAGCTTTTTTTGCCGGGAAGCCAGCCGGAATAGCTCCAATTGGAGTACCCCGTTTGGTCCTTCGACATTTAGGAGTTGCAGCACCATCAGCTGGCACTGGATGATCACTTCTTCCAGAGCCCGTAAGTAGCACATTTTCTCTTTACCCCTGTCCCCAGCCGCTTCGACATAATGGAGGAAAGCCTCCCGGTGCCTCCCCCGTTCGGCGCAGGCCTGGCCCTTTAAATAGCTGCCAGCTGCTCCGGGTGCCTCTTCTGCCAGAAGAGTCTCGACCACCACGGGCTGATTATGTCCCAGCGCATATCCGGCCAGCCTCAGGCGGGCCTTTTCCCCGGCCACCGCGGCGGCCAGAGACAGCGCCCGTTCATGCTCGCCCCTGATCCAGGCGGCATACGCCACTTCTTCAATGAGCGCCGCGTTTTCCTCATCTGCCGCTTCTTCCGTCGGGGCGGCCTGTTCCGCTCCCCTCAGCCAACCGGCCAACCATACTTCCCGCTCCGCTTCCGCCGGATCAACGCCGGTCCCGGACAACTGATCCAACAGTTTAAGCGCGGCGTCAGGCTGTCCCAGGCGGGTCAAACACCTGGCCCGGAGTAACGAAAACGCGGGCTGGCCGTCAGATCCGGCCAAGTGCTCCAAACAGGCCTCGTATTCCCCGAGGTCGTAAAAGAGACGGGCCATGGCCGGATCATCCAGGTCAAACCGCCCGGTCAGGGCCTGCCGCAGCCCGGCACGGGAAAGACCCTTTTGTTTCAGCACCAGGGCCAGGCGGAGCGCCACGCTGTAGGATCTTCGCATGCTGTAAGCGGCACCCAGGTGCTCTAGGGCCATGTCTGGATCGTCTCCCTTTAGTGCGACCCCGGCCAGGTTTTCCTCGCTTAGATAGCTGGTGATACCTTCCATGGTAGGGTACTCGGGCGGAACGTGGCGAAAGCCTGTACAGGCTTGCAAACACGCCCTGGCTTGGGCCAGCAGTCCCAGTTCAAAAAAAAGCCGGCCTTTCAGAAAGTGGAGGTCAGGGTATGCGGGGAAATGGCCGAGGCCTTCGTCCAGCAACTTGAGACAGTCGGTGAACTCACCCAGTTCGTACAGGCACAGGGCGTAATTGCGGTAGAGGGCCGGCGCAAAACCGGATCGGGCGTCCGTAGCGAGATGGGCTATTTCAAAGTGGGAACGGGCCTTTTCCGGTTCCCGTGCCGTCAGGTAGCTGACACCCAGGTTATAGTTCTGGAAGGCATCGAAGGGCTTGGCCGCCAGAGCTTTTTGCAGGAGGCGGATCTTGTACCCGGTTTTGTTCCCGGCTTCCCCACCGTCAACCACGTAACCGTGGTGCCGGATCTCCAGGTTGGCGTGGCGGATGCCGGCGGTGGGATTGTTTCGCAAAATACTGGGCCGCACCTGTTCGTGCACCAGACCCTCGAACCGGTGCTCCGGCCGGTTGCGAAACATGCGCAGGGCCGCGTGCCGGGTGGCACATAGATCCTCACCGGTCGACACATTACTCACAACGGTGAAAGTCCAGGCATCCGTGTCTTCCTGACCCGCCTGCTCCCGCAAAAAACGCACCGCTTCCGGCGGCAATTCCTCGTCGGCGTCGAGGACCAGGATCCAGTCGCCCGCCGCCTCGGCCAGCGACTGGTTTCTGGCCATAGAAAAGTCATCATGCCAGGGAGATTGCCGAACCCTGGCCCCGTAGCTTTTAGCAACCTCCACGGTGGCGTCCGCGGAGCCGGTATCCACCAGCACGATCTCGTCCACACAGCCGGCGGCGCTGTCCAAGCAGCGCCCCAGGTTCTCTTCCTCGTTACGCGCAATCATACAGAGGCTGATTCTGTCCCCCATGAAGCCACCCCGCCCGTTGTTTAACCTTGTATCTCCTGCATAATATGAAGGGACGGCGCGGATGGTGGCTGGGCTTTTCAGGGAAGCGGCCGGCAGGCGTCCTCTCCCCACGCTCAGAGTTGCCGGAGAAGCCGCATAGAGGAGTTACGTCGCCCTCCGGATCGTTGCGGCACGAACGTCCAGACGGTCAGGCAAACTTCCAGGGAACAGCAGGTCGTGTCATCCAACGCTATGCAGGGACCGCAATCGAAGGTGGCTACGCAAAACGTCGGTATCCAGGGCGGGGCGTAGAGTGTGACGGTCTGGAAAAACTCCGAGGTTTGACTGGTCTGGCAAACGATTATGCCGGCAGGGTTAATGATGTTTAGGTTGAGAGTGAACGTGATCAGGAACTTGACGTCCTGAAGGCCGGAGACGGTGCTGCTGTTCGTCCGGGACACCTCGGTGCAGGTCACGCCGCTGACGTTGCAGCTGACGGTGGATCCTGCCGGCGGCGGAGTACAACTTGTCGTTGGGGGCACCGGCGTGAAAACCGTGTCTGGAAGACATATCTCGGGCAGTCTGACGCGCAGGGTGGTTTGGGTAGTCATGGCAAGGTACGCCTCCTTTTCGGGAAATTCCGGTGATTCTAGCCCGCGGAACGGATCGCTAAACGCTCCCATCCCGTGGGCTAGAATATCTTATGGTGATTTGCCTGCAGGTGTCCACCGGAACGGTCTCGGCCGACGCCACTGTCTAAGCGGTGCCCCGGAGTTTCTTCCCCCGCCGCGCAAAGGAAAAAAGGCTTCAGGTCATCGCTCCTGAGCCCTTGTTGGTCAACTGTATCTCTTGGAAAAAGGGACAGAGTGGCTTGGGGCTCGCCTGTGGAGGAACGGTTAGACCTTCTCCGAAGGCTCGATCCAGAGAAGCAGGAAGCGATGAAACGGTCTGAGTTACGAGATTCTTCGGAATCCAGCGACTTCAGTCGTGGAGTGGTTCAAGGCGGAGATCTTCTCAGGAGAGTGGAGAGACTTCGAAACTACGTTAATTGACCGGGATAGAGGTTATAGAGGAGCCGGTCGACGGCAACTTCCAGGTCGGCGAGGGTTCCTGTGTTGAGGACGGTTCCGGCTACCGCCGCGCTTTCGGTTTCCTGTTCGGAAACGTGCTGGAGGTCCTCCGGCCGGAAGGATCCCCCGTCCCGGGCGGCCAGCCGGGCCAGCCGGATCTCCGTGGGACAGTCCACCAGGACGGGCAAAAAACCGGCCTGACCGGCCAGGGCTATTTCCCGCAAATAACGGCAGTCGGTGATGACCGCATGGAGCGGATCGTCCGTAGCAATGCGCCGTAGGACATAATTCGTCCAACAGTCCGGGCCCAACTCCCGCATCTTGATGCCGAGGTCCTGCAAGAGTCGCCGCGGTTTGGCGCCGTCCTGGAAATGCTCGGGAAAGAGGTCGCGTCCGATTTCCCTGATCTTGTCGGCGAAAGCGTAGCAACGAAAGCCGCATCGACCGGCCAGGTAGGCGGCCACGGTATCCTTCCCGGTCCCGGCTTTACCCAGCAGGATAAGTCTCAAAAGTGACACCGGCTTCCTTCAATATTTGCCCCGCCATGGCGTCCGGGTAGGGTCCCTCGCAGACGACCCGTTCGATGCCGGCGTTGATCAGCATCTTGGCGCAGATAAAGCACGGCTGACAAGTCACGTACAGGGTGGAACCGGTCGTGGTCACCCCGTGCAAGGCAGCCTGGATGATAACATTCTGCTCGGCGTGGACGGCCCGGCAGAGCTCGTGGCGTTCACCCGAAGGGATGCCGAGTTGTTCCCTGAGGCAACCGGTATCCAGACAGTGCTTGATACCGGAGGGCGCACCGTTGTAGCCGGTGGCCAGAATCCGGTTGTCCCGCACCAGCACGGCGCCTACCTGGCGGCGCAGGCAGGTCGCCCGGCGGGCCACCACGCGGGCCACCTCCATGAAAGTGCTGTGCCAACTAGGTCTGCTCAAATTCCTCATCTCCTGCCGGAAGAAATTCCACGCCTGGGGTCGAATTCCTGCTGCAGCCCCAGCAGCCTTGCTGGTAGACGGGCTGGAGTAGTTACCTCTTCACCGAAGTGGCCGCGCGGAAGCCCCTGGCTTCAGCCGCTTTAGCCATGGCGAGCAAGCGCGGCGCAACCCTCACTTTCCCGTACTGCCATCCGTCCGATCTCTGCAATACCGGGAAATACTTTGCCGGAATGCCCTGGCATACTCTATTTCCGCTTTCGTCCTTGACGTCAAAGCAACCAGTTTACGGACGGCCACCCGGCCACGTTAGACACCGTTATAGTTGCCTTTCGGAATGTTTACTTGGTTCGTGAACCAGGGATTCAGGGGGCGGAGACGTCCCTTAATAAGAGGCAAAACAGCCCGGGGCGGCTGTAATCGTCAAAACCGGTATGGGTTGGTGATAGAAACTAGGGACCGGTTACGGTCCCTAACGGGATCGACGAGGCTACTCCCCGATCTCCTCATGGAAAATCAAGGTTATTCCCGGGTCCCCTCCGGGGTGGTGTTTACGACGTCCTGGATCAGTGCTTCGAGGCCGGCAAGCAACCCAGGTATTTCTTCTGTCACTGTGGTCCAAACCGTATACATTTTAACGTGTTCGTAAACGTGAGCCAGATGCTGTCTGGATTCGATATATTTATCCCAGTGAATCTCAGGATGGTTTTTCCTAAATGAATGGCTTAATTTACCCGCATTCTCACCGATCTCTTCTATACATTTACTTACTCCCCGCCGCCACATTTCATCCCTCTCGAGAAAATCTTCATAAGTCAAGCTAGCTGCAGATTTTAGAAGCAGTTTACAATTATCCCGCATGTGAAAAAGGTATAAATCAGGTTTCTTGATTTTCCCGGCTGCTGTACCATCGATCTCGACGAAAGCGTGGACACCCTTGGCCCACTCCGGTGTTTGACCGGAGGAGTCTTTCGTTGTTCCCCTGCGCTTAGGTATGACCAGCCCCCCCCCATTGCCAGAAGACTGGTAGACGACCACGCGTCTACGGAGGACATCGTCTTTGATATACTTATCGAGCCCTTCTTTTTCCACGATGTCTACTTTGCGGCGGAACAACGCTACAAAGTCTCTCCTCAATGCAAACCAGCTGAACTGGTCCATGAATAGGGTTCTCACCGGGGTGTCCGGCAGGAACTCGATCAGGACGTCCACGTCGCTCCGGACCGGGTTGAAGTCATCTCGTGTGACGGAGCCGAAAAAGGACAACTCGGCGATGCCGTAGGTCTCGCATAGACGAACGAGAGCTTGCTCGTCGAAGGATATCGCCAGTTCGTCGAGGGCCATAGCGGTCGGCATAAAAGAACCACCTCGAAAAAACGAATAGGAACGCCTGCCATTTGGGTTCGCAGACCAACTCCCCCCGAACTTCCCTGTGGTTAGTGTCTGGTTTGGACGTTCCACTCGACCACTCGCTGCTTCTCTAAGCATCATAACAAGATTTTGCCAAAAGGGCAAGAACCCCTGTTGCAACTCTCCTAAGCAGGTGATTATCCCCGAAAACAATTCGCTGAGTGTCTACACCTCTCCCACGCCAGCCACCTAAGCAGCAGGTCGGCGGGATCAAGTCCCCCCGGGCCCGGTAGCCGGCCGGGAAGTACCTGCCGGCACTCCCTCTTCCCCGCAGATGTGGTCGATGAACTGCCTGGCACTGCGTCCGGAACGGCCGTTCTGCCAGACCTCCCAGAGCAGGGCCCGGCGCTCCAGTTCACTGTCGGGCAAGGAAATTCTCCTCTGCCTGGCCAGCCCCCGGACGATCTCCAGGAAAAGGGCCTTGTCCGGGGCGATGAAAAGCACGGTTATGCCGAAGCGGTCGGCCAAAGAGAGCTTTTCCTGGATGGTGTCGCCGGTCCGGACTTCCCCGCCGTCTCCGTATTCCGGCTGCCGGTCGGCGAAGCGTTCCCGGACCAGGTGACGGCGGTTGGACGTAGCGTAGATGACGACGTTGGCGGGCCGGCTTTCCAGCCCCCCCTCCAGGACGGCCTTCAGTTCTTTATACTCCACCTCGGTTTCCTCAAAGGAAAGGTCGTCGACGAAGAGAATAAACCGTTGCGGCTGCCGGCGCAGTTCCCGGACAATCCGCGGGAAATCGGCCAAATCGCCCTTGGCGACTTCTACCATACGCAGCCCTTCCTCCCCGTACCGGTTGAGCAGGGCCTTGACCGTGGAGGACTTGCCCGTACCCCGGTCACCATACAGCAAGAGGTTATTGGCCGGCCAACCGGCCAGAAACCGTTCGGTGTTGGCCAGCACCTCCCGGCGTTGGGACTGGTAGCCGATCAGCTCCTCCATGGTTACCGGATCCGGCTCCACAATCCCTTCCAGACAGCCCGGCCGGCCCAGCCAGCGAAAGGCACGGTAACGGGCGAACAGACCGGCCCCGGCCTGCCGGTGATAATTTGCCAGTTGGTCCAAACACCCGTTCCAGTCCCTGGCCTCCTGAAGGAGGGTACGAACTTGCTTGGCGGATTCCCCTTCCCGGACAGTCCTGGAAACGGACAGGTCGCGCCAGAGAGGTAGTCCACCCGGCGGCAGGGGGTCCCCGTTCAAAACTGCTTCCCGGGCGGCAACGGCATCCACCCGAAACAAATTGTGCAGCCTTTGCAGGTCTCCTTGCACCGTCTCTTCCAACGGACCGCCCAACCGGTCCTTCGATGCGGCCGCTCCCCGGGTGAAAGCATTGTCATCGTTGAGGATCAGATCGAGTAGGTGATTTTGCCAGGCGTCGCCGGGACGCCCGGCGTTCCGGGACAGCAGGAAAAACAGCTCGCTGAAAGCCTCGCTGGGTCTGCCTGTTTCAGCCTCGGCGGTAACAGCGCGCAAAAAACGCATCATGGCCCGGCAGACCGGATCCTCCAGAATACCACGGTAAAGCACCAGGTTCCTGGCGGAGGCCAGGGCTTCTGCCAGGACTACCGGCTGATGGGTGTCGCTTAGACCGGTGATCATATGTTCGTATCACCTCTCACGGGTGGATATTCGCCAGCCCTTACCGGTTTCCTTCCCTACCGGTAACCACCAGGGGCGGCCAATCCATAGGATAAAGAAAACCACCGGCGACGGAGGGGTTACAATGACGGGCGACAAGCAAGGGGAATCCGCGGACCGGCATCTGGCCAGGCTCCGGGCCGAGCAGATTAACTGGCTCAAGGACTGCCAGATCCTCGAACCCGGCCAGGCTACCGACGGCGCGATAAGGAGTTATCCGGATCAGGGTACGGTCAAACCGTATTTTGCCAATTTCGCCGCCCTGGCCCTCCTGGACGATCCACCGACCGCTCCGCTCGTGCGGCGCTACATGGACTGGTACGTCCGGCACCTGGAGGACAACGGGACCATCCGCGACTATCAGTATGATGCCGGCTCTGGCGGGCGGACTAGCCGGCCGGATTCGGAAGACGCCTATGCAGGAACATTTCTTTACCTGGCCGCCCGCTATCATCAAGTATGTCCAGGAGACACCTGGGTTGGGGAGAACCTCCCGGCCCTGAAAAAGGTGGCCGGGGTCATCACCGGCCTCATGGATACCGACGGCCTGACCTTCGCCCTGGCCAATTACCGGGTCAAATATCTGATGGACAACTGCGAGGCTTACCGCGGACTGGCCGACTTTGCCGGCTTGCTGGCGGAACTGGGGGATGACCATGCGGCCTGTTTCCGCGGCCGCGCCGCAAGAATCAAGGCCGGTATCGAAAAGGTGCTCTGGAATCCACGCCGTCAGGTTTACCAACCCTCCGGGGCCGGGCTGCTGCGACCACGGGTAAACTGGCGGAAGTTTTACCCGGACGCCACCTGCCAGATCTTCCCGGCCCTCTACGGCTTGATCAGCCCCGCTTCCCCCCGCGCCTTCCAGCTTTACCGCGACTTCAACCGCTATCAGCCCCAGTGGACCCAGATCCGGCCGCCCGACTTCCCCTGGGTTATTCTCGCCTACTGGGCCGCCCGGCAGGGTGGCTGCCTCAGGGCCCGGGAAAAGCTGCTCTTCGTGCAACAGGCTTATGTCGACGCCCACGCGGGATCCTGGTTTTGCGCGGAGGCGGCCTTCTTTGTCCTCACCTCTTCCCTTCTGTTGCAACAAGGCCGGGATGATCCGACCGGTCCGGTTCCGGTCCGCTGACCTTGCCGGCCCGTCCTGACCAGGAGGTCCCGCCCCTGAAAATGTTCACCCCCGGGAGCAAACAAGGAATTCATTACCTTCCGGGCGAAGACTATATGGAAAGGGATTATGCAGTGCCTGAAGGAAGGACTGGTATTTTGTCGAGGGAGATTGTCGCCGTCCTGGCGGAAGCCTTTACCCTGCCGGACCAGGATCAGGAGATTCTCTCCTCAACCCTGCGGGAACTAGGCCGCAGTGGCCGCCGTTTCTACTTCGGCCGTCTGAAGCCGCGGGAAAGGGATTTCAAGTTTCTGCTCCGGGAAAAGTATACCGGCTTGAGCGGGGAAGGAAGACAGGCCTGGCTTGACCGGACGGTGGCCAGTATGCTGAAGAACCGGGGTGAGCCGGACTTGGCCGACCGGTTAGCCATGGACGCCATGGGCCAGCTGAACGTGTACGGGGAGATGCGGCGCCAGGCCGAGGAACAGGGTGTGGTGCTGCGGGCCATGACTTCCTTCGGCGGGCTGGGCATGGTTCTGTACCTCTTCCTGTTTTTGGCCCTGGCCGTCATCCTGCTGAAATATTTCTTGCGGTGAGGGGGCTCGCCTGATGACCGGAAAGAAGAGACCGGACGCTCTATCCGTGGCCTGGGACATTTTTCGGAGGGGCGATCCCGCGGCCATGGCCCGCGCCGGCGGCGCTGCCTGGGACAAGCAGAAAGAGGAACTGTCCATATCCTACCTCGGTAAGCGCTACCTGGTCAGTGCTACCGCCGGAGTTCTGGACCCGGCGGGCCGTCCGGCTGCCTTTAACGCTGCCACCCTGATCCTGCAGTATCTCGCCTGCGCCAGCGGCCTGCCTCCCCGGGGACAATGGCTCGCCTTCCTGGAGTTGCCGGAAGGTGTCTTGCACCATGTTCCCTTCCTGGAGCAGGTTCTCAACCCCCTGGCCCTGTCCTTCGGCAGCCGGGGTGAATCATTTACGGAAGCGGGGCGGCTTTTGGGCGGACGGGCCCTTACCCTCGGCCACCGTTCCTTCGTTGTCGAAGCCTTGCCTCGTCTCCCGCTGGCGGTGGTGCTCTGGGAACAGGACGAGGAATTTTCCGCCCGCACCAATATTCTTTTCGATACGGTAGCCCCGGCCAGCCTAAGCACCGCCGCTCTCTGGGTACTGGGACAGGAACTGGCCAACGATCTGATAGAAGCAGCCGGCAGATAGCCAAATGCGAAAAGGGGGAGTTTTTGTGGCCAAGGTATATATGGCCGACCTCAAGACAGGACAGGAGAGTCTCTTGCGCAAGGTCGACCGCCTGATCACCGCCAGCGGCATGGACCAGTTCATAGACAAGGGCGATCTGGTGGCCATCAAGATCCATTTCGGCGAACCTGGCAACACGGGCTACGTGCGGGCCCAGTATGTCCGCCGGCTGGTCGACCGGCTGGTGAAACTCGGCGCCAAGCCCTTCCTGACCGATGCCAACACCCTGTATGTAGGGCGCCGCGCCAACGCGGTAGACCACCTCCAGTCGGCCGTCTTGAACGGCTTTGATTTTGCCGTGGCCGGTGCCCCGGTCATCATAGCCGACGGCCTGACCGGCAAAGATGCCGTGAATGTTCCCATCGAAGGCAAGCATTTCCGCGAGGTCAAGATCGGCAGTGCCGTGGTGTATGCCGACGCCCTCATAGCGGTAACCCACTTCAAGGGCCACGAGGCGACCGGCTTCGGAGGGGTCCTGAAAAACCTGGGAATGGGCTGCGGCTCGCGGGCCGGCAAACAGATGATGCATTCGGACGTGCTCCCCGTGGTGGACGAGGAAAAGTGCACCGGCTGTGGCAAATGCAACCGCTGGTGCCCTACCGGCGCGGCTTTGGTAGTGGAGAAGAAGAACCGGATTGACCAGGACAAGTGTATTGGCTGCGGGGAATGCACGGTTACCTGCGGCGAGCACGCTATTGCCATCAACTGGAAAACAGAACCGGACGTCATCCAGGAGAAGATCGTGGAACACGCCATGGGGGTTCTCGCCAACAAGACGGGCAAAGCCGGCTTTTTGTCCTTCGTCACCAACGTCTCTCCTGACTGCGACTGCTGTAACTGGAGCGACGCCCCCATCGTGCGCAACATCGGTATCCTGGCTTCCCTGGACCCTGTCGCTCTGGATCAGGCTGCCGTTGACCTGGTCAACCAGGAGGCGGCCCTGCCGGACGGTCGTCTGGCCGGCCTGGCGCCCGGCACGGATAAATTCCGGACCCTCTACCCTACCGTCGACTGGGAGCGGCAACTCGCCTACGCCCAGGCCATGGGCCTAGGTACGCGGGATTACGAACTGGTAAGGATCTAGCAAGGGAGATGGCAGTGATGCCGCAAGGAGACACCACGCCCGCTATAGCCGGTGGCCGGCCGGTCCGCCCCGAATTGTTGCCTTTTGCCCGTCCATCGCTCAACGTAAAGGACACAGCAATGGTGCAGCAGGCCCTGCAGGGAGATCTCGTGGTCCAGCCATGGCTGGACATGTTAGAGGAGAAACTGGCCGCCTACACCGGCCGGCGCTACGCGGTAGCTGTCGCCAGCGGGACCGCCGCCCTGCATCTGGCCTTGGCCGCGGCCGCCATCGGACCCCAGGAAGAGGTCGTGCTGTCGCCCCTGGCTCCACCGGCGGCCGCCAACGCCGTTCTCTACATGGGGGCCGTCCCCATCTTCGCCGACGTCGACCCGCGGACCCTTACCATGGATCCGGCCGCGGTCGAACAGGTCCTCACCGAACGCAGCAAGGCGGTCATTGCTTTTCACTACGCCGGCCGTCCCTGTGATATGGATGCTATCGCCGAACTGGCGGCCCGCCGCAACCTGACCCTGATCGAGGACGCCACCCAGGCTCTGGGAGCCACCTATAACGGTCACCCGGCCGGCTCCTTCGGCGAGATCTCCTGCCTCGGCTTTCATCACCGTCAGGGGGTCTGCACCGGGGAAGGCGGGGCGGTGGTAACCGACCGGGCCGACCTGGCCGACTGGCTGCGGCTTTTCCGCAACCTCGGGCTAGTGGAAGACCCGGCCGGCCTGGTGGCGAACGAAGGCCCCTGGCACCGGGAAATGCAGGACCTGGGCTTCAGCTATCGCCTCGGTCCTTTGGAGGCGGCCCTGGGCGCCAGCCAGATGGAGCGGGCCGGCGATTTTCTGTCCCGACGGGGTGCAATCGCCGCCCGTTACGACGAAGCCTTCCGGGATGAGCCGCTGATCCTGCCCCCCCGGACCCCGGCGACCGGCGATGCCCATTACCTCTACCCGGTACGCCTGGTTGCATCCCGCCTCAAGGCCGGCCGCCGGGAGATTTTTGAGGCCGTCCGGGCGGAAAACATCTCGCTCGACGTGCATTACCTCCCCGTATTTCGCCATCCCTATCAGCGCTGGATCGGTCACCCGGAGTTCTGTGCCCTGGAGAACCCCTTCGTCCACACCGAAGAGGCTTACGCCAACCTGATCAGCCTGCCGATCTATCCGGCTATGCAGGAAGAAGATGTCGATGCTGTCATCCAGGCCGTCAAAAAGGTACTGGCCTACTATGCCGGCGGTTGAGCCGGGCCCGGGAAAGAATACTTTTGCGGGAAAACTAATGCCGGGTGATACGATTTGGCCGTAGGACAGGTGGCTGGCTCATGAAAAGGGATTTATTGGACGAAATCAAAGATAAATTACCGAAAACCCCAGGCATTCACGGCAAGGACGAGTATTTCAATTCGGCTGTGTTGGTGTTGCTCGTCCCCATCGGCGGAGAATATCACTTTCTGTTCGAGAAAAGAGCCTCCGCCATAAGACAGGGCGGTGAAATTTGTTTTCCCGGCGGGGAATACGATGAAAAACAAGACGCTGATTTCCAGGAGACAGCAGTCCGCGAAACGGCTGAAGAGCTTGGCATTACTGCGGACAAGCTAGATATTATCGGTGTGTTGGATACAATGGTGGCGCCGATGGGCACCACTGTGGACGCCTTCGTAGGAGTCGCCCGTATCGGTAACCTGAAAGAACTGAAGGTCAACCCGCTCGAAGTAGAGTCTATCTTCACAGTTCCCGTATCTTATTTTCTCCATACCCTGCCGGAGGGATATGAGGTGGATATAGAAATCCACCCTTCTTACTTCGATGAGGAGACCGGTAAGGAAGTCGTCCTCCTGCCGGCCCGGGAATTGGGACTGCCCGCCAAGTACACCGAACCCTGGCATGGCCGGAGGCACAATATCCTTGTCTATAGGACGGAAAAAGGGGTCATCTGGGGAATAACGGCCAGGCTGGTTTATGACTTGGCACGGAAGATTACGGATAGGGAAATCGACGGCTGACCCCGGTTACCGATTATGTCCGGGTCGATTCCCGGCGGTTGCGGCTTGACTTTCTACCCCAGTCTGAGGCATAATGTTAGAGGAGCCGAGACAACTATCTCACCGGGATGTAGCTCAGTTTGGCTAGAGCGCACGGTTCGGGACCGTGAGGTCGCAGGTTCAAGTCCTGTCATCCCGACCAAGCGAATCCGGGAAGCCTTGAGAATCAAGGCTTCTTACATTTACATAGCAGACCAAATACATAGGGAGTGGCTAGACAGGGTTCCGCAAGGAACCCTGTGTTTCTGCGGGTTTCCGGTACTATGCAGACCAATCGGCAGACCAAAAATAGGCCCCCATGCAGACCAACATGCAGACCACAACCGAACCCTTGAAACCTTGCCATTGGCTAGTTCCAGAGTTCTCTTCATGATTGACATGAACCGGGAAGACCATCTCTACCGCTCTCCAGGAGGAGGATTCCTGGATCTATCCTTTTAACCCAGAGACCCCGGCAATAATTTTTTACCTCTTATTACTAGCAAAATTCTAATATCCAGGCTATTGAACGCAAAAAACCAAGTGGGGAATATTGATGATTCTACTGCGAAAACCCCTTCGCTCACGCGGCGGATACCCCCTATAGGGGTCCAGGTGAATGCGCGCCACTATACTTGGGATGTCCTTCGGGAAAATCGTACTTTTCGCAGCGGAATCATTGATAGCTATAAGTCTCTTATCAAATCCTAATTTTGTGATCTCATAGGGCCTTCAGAGTACTGACCACTTATCTTGATCAGCCATCCAATCCTATCTCCGCCCGTCTTACTCCATCCGACTTCGAAAGAATCTCTCAGAATCCTTATCCATAAAATATACATAGCATCCTTTGAGGCCTCTTGTAAAAAGAACCCGATATGTATTCTTTACTAGGTCAACAAACTGATCCTTAGAACGCTTTACCGTAGTATCATACGATTTTTCCGGAAACCCCTGCCACTCATTGGCCTCAAAGCTGTACTTTAGGTCATTACCAACAATTACACCAACATAATCGAACTCAAACCCTTGTGCCGTATAAACACATCCTACTTGACCAATTCCATTATGGTCATAGGCCCAATATGACGCCTTGGGAATATTCCTCGGAAGCCCGGTAGCGTCTGGATGTGCGTTCCACGGACGCGCATAGTTACCAACCACAACATCATTGTGCAACCTTCCCTCAGGCGTCAACGTTTTTGACCATCGCCAGCAGAATCCTGCCGTCATCCTTGCGGTAAACCCATTTTCGGCCATTTCTCTAATCGCATCTTCTAACATTTCAGGAGAACCCATGATCTTTAAATCAAACGATTCCTCTTTTTGATTCCAAAGGATGTTAGCAGTCCTCCTTATCCCCAAAGTGTTGTCTACCCAATTAACAAAGCCGTCGGAGCCACTACATCTAAATTGGGCCTCCAATTCGTATTCAAGAACCCTACATTTGAGTGTATCGGCATGATGCTTAATATATTGAACCGAGCCAACTTCATTAGGCCTAACTACCTGGGCGTCGTCGATAAAAAAGACACTTGACTTAGCGGCCTTAAGTATTTCTTGGATTTGAGCAATATTGGACTTACTGCCTTTTGGAGTGTAGAAGCTATTACTCGACTCTCTAATTCTGTGAGCCTCGTCGCATATTAGCACATCTATTTCGTTAATAGCACATTGTGAGTAACTGTTAAAATACTTAAACTGAGTTGGACTCCTTGTCCCCATTATTTTCCTCAGCGTTTCCGTAAACGCCTTTGAGCCGGTGGCATAGTGCGCATTGTAGCCGGAAAGCAATAAATCTGCGACCAGGTTCAAAGCAATTACGGATTTGCCTGTCCCTGGCCCACCTTTAATTATAAAGACAGCCTTTTGCTTGTCGTGAAAGCCATCTTTTACACAGGCCAATACTTTATCGTACACGACCAATTGCTCGTCGAGTAAAATATATTCTGATTTACCTTTTATCGTATTACCAATATGCTCCATCAGCTTTTTACTCGGACGGTATTCGCCTTTCTCAATTCTATTAAGAACTTCCATTCCATTACCCATGGAAAGTTTGTCACTGAGATATGTCTTAAAAGACGGCACATCATCGGCCGTAAAAAGTGGGTATTTTTGCAGAGCATCCGTAAATTTTCTAGAGAAAATGACATCATCTGAGTAATAGTTGTAATTGTGTAAATATGTGCATGAATTGAGTCGAACAGGGTTTTCACCTTCGTAAAACGCAGTATGGGTATCCTGCAAGTACATATTATATTGTCCTACTTGAACAGAGGGATGAAGCACATCTCGGTAATGCCCACCAATCCACGTGACAACCTCGTTTTCACCATTAGATTCTTGACACCCCTCCCATTGTTTGAGCTCGACTATAACTGCGGAATCATTGCTATCTGTATCTCTTCCCGAAATCAGACAGTCCAGTCTCTTTGATGTCAACGGTAGCTGATACTCTAGGATGACACCGTTATCCAAAAGATCTGCATATTGTATCATTTGCGACATAGTTCTTAAAGAGTTCCTCCAGGAACTAACTTCTGATGGCGAGGGATAGTACCTATAATAACCGAAAAAAGTATTTTTTAATTTTTCTGCAATTTGATTTAAGACGTTGTCCTGTATAAATTGTTCAGAAGTACCAACATAAAGCCTCATTAAAGTTAAGCCTCCGTATACTTTTTGTTCGACCCTTTACATTTTACAACAGGGTATCTTGCTTGATTTTTCTCGATCTTTGCAAGAAATTCAGCACTTAAATCAATATTGTACATCTGTGCAAATCTTAACACGAAAAACAATACATCACTTAGCTCTTCGGCAATCTCCTGTTTTTTATCTTTATCACTAAACATTGTTTCTATCTCTTCTAGCGACTTGAAGCGAAAGTGCTCTATCACCTCGGACGCTTCAGTAACAATACCAATAGCCAAATCCTTAGGATTGTGGAATTTGTCCCAATCCCTTTCTTCGCAAAATACCTTGACAATATCCTTGAGGCAATTTATAGTGTAACTGCTATCCTTCATAAAGCGCTCTGCTCCTTATGCCATTATAGATTGATTTGACTACGATTGCCTTAACCTACTTCTCCAAACACGTACTTATATGTACATTTTAGGATAGTCATTCCAGGGAATGATCATCCAGCTAAACCTCATATAGTCTATAGCTACGCCCCACCCCTCAACGGCCCATGACCGGAGCCAAGGAAACCCCACAATAGAGATATCACCATCGGCCTGAGATGTTTCAGGAATTCAGGATCTAGCTGCCGCGCGACCGCACCTACAGGAGAACACATTGCAAGGTCTCGGTATAGTTAAGAGGGCCACAGGGTTTAGGTCTTACGACTGGTTAAAGTTGAAACCATATTTAGAAAATCATGTATGGTTAACAAGCAATCCCCTCCTGAGCTGTTAACCTCCGGAGCAAAATAACGAGGTTTCTCATCGTCGAAGAATTCATAGGCCTGCTAGAAATGCGGTCTTTAATTCCTTATTGTTGCCAACTAAATCGTCTAGGGTTCCTACGTGAGCAACCATATTTTTGCCCGCCTTCTTCCTTCCCAAAATATGAATACCGGAAATACTATCGCGATATTCCTTGAGGGGTTCGAGAAGCCTTCTAATTTTACCTGCAGGCATATTGTTTTCCGAGAGATAATGGGCCGAAAAGAGTGGAGGTATATCAACAACCAGCTTGAGCTTAAGGTCAAGCTGCCTAATTCTGTCTACTAGCGACTCAATAGTAGATAACTTCGAGATTAGGAAGGTTTTGGATATCTTGTGCCATGACGATTTTCTATCGCTAATTCAGCATGGGGAAAGGATTGGGCAATTGTCTCTTCTAGGACTTTCAATAATCGAAGTAGGCTCGTTATGGGCAACAAGCCTACCAATAAAATCTTCGAATTCTTTAGCCCACAACTCATTATACCATAGGCAAGGTATATTGTTCTTTTGCGCTTGTCTTATTTCGCAGAAAGACTCAAGCAGCGAAGAAGAAAGCCGTCTTTGACTAGCTGAATATTCTATGTGTAGCGAATAAAACATGTGGGGCGAGATTACCCCTACATCAAAATGGCCAGGAATCTCTTTAATAGACTGTTAAAGAGATTCCTTTCTTAGATATACGTAGCGTTTTCAACGAGATCACCGGCTCCTTGGCCAGGAGTACATCCTCAGCCTGTCTTCGGCAGCCATACCTTCCTGGTGTCAGGGCCCGCTGTCCCTGGATGTGGCTGAGGGAATCCTTGGGGGCTTCCCGGACGATACGTTTCGACCTGACCTGCCCGCGACCCGGGCCCAGGTTGCCAGCATGCCTGCAGCCTATAGGCAAAAAGACTCGTCAATATCAGCCCGGCCCAGCGCCCCGGAAGGAGTTGTGCAGGGGGGCAAATGAAGGCCCCGGACACCGGGCAATTGGCCGGCTCCGGGGCTCTTATCCGGACTGAATTATCTACATCTACTAACGGCTTTTAATAGCTTTCATCGGGCAAAACGAGACACATTGTTCACATTCAATGCACTTATCCATATCTACGGCAGGTGCTTTATACCCTTCCTGTTTCAATGCTCCAACAGGACATATCCTAACGGATGGGCAAGAATGGTTTTGGGGGCACCTCATATTATCCACAACAATACTCATATTAACGGCCCGCTTTCTAATTGCAATTTATTCCCCTTTGTTCCGTTCCAACTGCCGGGCCACCCCCGGCGTCCGGGAGTCTCTGGATCGGATTCGCTCAATCGGGCATGACGGACACCTAACTTCACCGTACTAACGCTGATGAGCCTTCATATACTGACGCAACACGGCATTGATCGCCGTCTGGTAGCCCCTCCCCTGCTTCCTGAAGAAGTCCAGTACGTCCGCATCCAGCCGAAGCGTGATCTGCTGCTTCGGGACCGGCCAGCGCACAGCCTTGGTCCAGAACTCCTTACCCCCCTGGGGGTTATCTGAGACCTCAGTGTCGGGCTTACTAAACACTTTTACGCAGTCAGCCGGTGACGGCTCGGACGGAGGTTTCTCGCTCACGTTGTATCGCCTTTCTCCTCAAAATTACCCGACCAGCGGCCGTACGGCCCACGCCATACCCCCCGTTCGCCCAACCCTTAGTCGCGCCTGCGGGCGGGATGGACAAACACCGAGCCCTACATCTCCTCCGCATTAACGGAGTCCAGCCCATGCCTTGGCAGGGCGGAGGGCTTCTTATAACTCCATTTGTAGTTACAAGCAACACCATTATAGCCACCGGAAGGGTCGTTTGTCAAGGAGCCTGCGATTACTTTCAAGGGCGGCAGACCGGGGCCGCGGCGTTGACTAAACCTGACTCACGCGGTATGATCCTATTAATGGCATAATCAACCAGGTTACATGGAAGATCTGTCAAAGTGAGGGTTGAGCCGTGGAGGAAATCAGGGAAACAGCATTGCCATACAAAAAGAAATTAACATACGAGGACTATGCCGAATTGCCCGAGGGCGCTCCGTACCAACTGATTGGAGGCGAACTCGTCTTGACCCCTGCGCCGGTACTCTACCACCAGAGGATATCCAGGAGACTGGTCCTACACATGGGGGCATTTGTTGATAGTCACCGCTGCGGGGAAATCTTCTTTCCTCCCACCGACGTTTACCTGGACGAGCACGAAACTTATCAACCGGACATCGTCTTCGTCTCCAACGATAGAAAAGGGATCCTCCAAAAGAAAAGGATCGAAGGCGCCCCCGACCTGGTGGTGGAAATCCTGTCCCCGACTACGGCGCGTTTCGACCTGGGAGAGAAGTTTGCGGCATATGAGAAATATGGTGTTCTGGAATACTGGATAATTGAACCTGCAGGTAAAACCATCGAGATATTTGTATGGGCCGAAGGCAGGCTGGTGACCGATCAAAAAGCCGGCGAGCATGCCCGGGTGGAATCCAAAGTGCTGGCCGGGTTCGGCATGGATACCAATGATATCTTCCGTTCGTAGGCTACGCTACTCATTCCTCCGCACCCGCAATTTATTCCCGAGGTCGTTGAACCGGCCGAGCCACAGCCGGGCTTCCTCATCCCCATTCCCCGCGCTGTTCCGGAAGCCGGGGTACACCGTCTGCATCAGCCTGTAATAGATGTTCTGCACCTTCCACAGGTCCACCTCGAAGGGCAGGGCGCGGGCCAATCCTACTACATCGTCCAGATGGGCAAGCTGCGCCTCGTCGGCGGGGTGACCAAGCCATCGCTCCCCCATCCGCTTCAGGGTCTGCTCCAAAACGTAGGCGAGGATGGTGCCGTCGAGCACCACATCGGTAATGTCGACCTCGCCCAGCAGGGCGTTGATGAGATTGATGTCCGGCGGGTCTTCCAGAAAGGCCATGCGGAGGTTGGCGTTAAGAACGATCTCGGCCGCGGTGAAAAGGACTCTGGGCTGAGGTATGTTCAAGTCCTTCAGAAACCGCATCAGGGGCGCGCGGTGCTCGTAAATCCGCCGGTAAGCCCCGGCCGCCTCGGCCAGGGCGGCGTCCAGAATCTGGCCCAGGACCAACCGCTGTTTGTCCCGAAAAAGCTGCTTCAGGGAATAGGTAGCCCCGCCGAAGTGCTGGTCCAGAAAGCGGATAACCTCGGCAAAGTCGGCCCGTTCGAAAGCGCCCGTCAGATCTTGTATCATCTGCTGATAGGCATCTTCATTCCGGTAGAAGCCGACCCCGGCGTTGGCGTCGGGGCTACCCAGGTAAACCGCCCCGTAACTCAGGCTGGCCCACTCCCCGGTGATCTCCGAAGTAACCAGGGCCCGTCCGGCCGTCATCTTGGCCGCTCCCGCCAGCCGGTCTTCTTTGTCCAACCGCTTTACCCGGTAGCAATAGATGCGGGAGTCCTCGTCATACGCATCAAACAATGAACATATGGCGTAATGGGCGCCCAACTTTGGTAAATCGACCATGGCCGGTTTGACGGACTTTCCGTAGATTTGGGCACCATCCCCGTACCGGGGAACGTTGCTTTTGGCCAGGGCCAGCATCTCCAGAAAGCGGGGTTCCAAGTCCGTGGCGAAAAGTTCCCCGGCTAACTGGATGACCCTCCCGGCGTACTTGATCACCTGGACCGTTTCAATCCCGGAAATATCATCGAAGAACCAGCCGCAACTGGTGTACATCAACATTGCGTGTCTTTGCAACTCCAGCAGTTTCCAAACCGTGATCCGCTGGTCCGCGTCTGGTTCCCCCGCCGCGTGCCGCGCCAGAAATCGTTCGCAACTCTCTCCGGACCGGTCCAGAATCACAGCGATGTATTCGTCACGTGCCTCCCAGGGGTCTTTGAGAAAATGGCGGGCCAAATCCTCGTACCGGGAACCTATACTGTCCCGGAGCCAGTCCAAGGCCGTGCGCAAAGGAGCTCGCCAGGCCTGGTTCCAACCGGGGTGCAGCCCTGAGTTGCAACCGCAGTCGCTCTGCCAGCGCTCGACCCCGTGCGCGCAACTCCACGCGCTGTTTGGGTACACCTCCACCTCATGGGTAGGCGGGTGTAGCTGCAGGTATTCCGCGTAGTTCGTGAGCCGGGCCAACTGGTTGGCTTCGATGTAATCCAGGGCGTAGGCCAGGGCCATGTCGCCGTGCCGGTGATGGTGACCGTAAGTCTCACCATCGGTGGCGATATTGACCAGTTGGTACGGGTACTCTTCCGCGAAGCCGGCCAACAGCTTTTTAGCGAAGCGCTCTCCGTCCGAGAGCAATCTTTCGAAGGCTACCGCCCGGGATATTTCGCCGTCGTAAAAGAAAAGGGTGATTGTCCGCCCCGACCCGGGGAGGTGAAGCTCGTAAGCAACGGTCGTATCAATGGCTCCGGCCGCCACTTCCTGCCACTCGCACCCGCCGGCCGGGCGGAATCGCCTGGCCTGATAGGGAGACAGGATGGTAAACCGGATGCCCTGCTCCGCCATGATGTCCAGGGTCTCCAGATCAACAGCCGTCTCCGGCAGCCACATCCCCTCCGGGCGCCGCCCGAAACGGTACTCAAAGTCCCTGATTCCCCACACGATCTGGGTAACTTTGTCCCGGTGGTTGGCCAGGGGCATGATCATGTGGTTGTAGGCCTGCGCCAAGGCCGAACCGTGACCGGAGAAGTTATCCCGGCTTTGTACGTCGGCTCCTATTACGGCCCGGTACACGGCGGGTTCGTTCCTTTCCAGCCAGGAAAGCAGGGTGGGCCCGAAATTGAAGCTTATTTTGGCGTAGTTGTTGATGATCTTTCTAATCCAGCCATCGCCCGCGAGGATGCACGACACGGTGTTGGGCTCATAGCATTCGGCGGTTATCCTCGCGTTCCAGTCATGGTAGGGATAGGCGCCGTCCTGGAGTTCGACTTCCTCCAGCCACGGGTTTTCCCGCGGCGGTTGATAAAAATGGCCGTGAATACACACGTAACGCTCCATACGGCTCATTACTTCTTTACCCCCTCCCGTTGGGCCCGGCGCATTCCCCATATCTGCCTGGCGTTGCGCAAACGGCTGATTTTCCGCAACACCGGCGCCACTCCGGGCAATCCCCGTATCTTTTCCAGACCATAGCGGGCCTTCCGTTGCCAGTTGGGATGTTGGTCCGTTGTACCGGGTACGTTCTGAGGCGCTCTTTCCAGCCACAGATCCTCCAGATTCACCAGAAGGATCCCGGCCCGGCTGGCGGCCAGGTGGGCCAGGCAGGCCTGCAGGACGGACGTCACCCGGTTGGTGGCGACCGCCAGATGGCCCCGCCGTGCCAGAAAAAGGGGCAAAGCCACCCCTGCACCCTTCTTTTTCTCATCCAGCCAGAAAGAGGCGAACGGGGCCATATCGTGGGTATTTAGGGTGGCCAGGCTCTGGGAACGGATGGGGCGGAGCGTCTCGCCGGGAGTCCCGGACAACTCGAAGGGTAACACATACATCCGGTAGATCCGGTGCCGGGCCATGGCCCGGCGGACGTAACCGGGCACGATACCCAAGTCCTCGCCCACGATCACCGCCTGGTGACGCTGGGACTCCAGGCATAGAACGGCGTAGAATTCCTTGGCGTTATAGCGCACGTAAACCCCTTCACTGGCCGGCAGGCCCGCAGGCACCCAAAAGAGGCGGTGCAGCCCGGCCACGTGATCCAAGCGCAACAATCCGGCATACCGGAGGTGGTTACGCAGGCAGGCGATGTAGTAACGGTACCCCTGTTCCCGAATACGCTCCGGGTGTAAGGGTGGAAATTCCCAATCCTGCCCTTCGGCAAAAAAGGCATCCGGCGGGGCGCCGGTGCTGATTCCCGGCACGAAGGCAGCGCGCTCGCGCCAGGCGTCATAGCCGGCAGGGTGAACCCCCAGGGGCAAATCAAGATAGAGCATCTGACCGTTTTCCCGGGCCCGCAGGGAGACACTCCCCAATTGCCTGCTGGTGAGCCACTGCACGTACAGGTGGTAGCGCTCCGCCGCCGGGTCGCCGTCTCCCTCCTCCAAAAGGCCGTTTTGCATCCGCTCCGGCCAGTCCGTCCAGGCGGTGCCCCGCTTTTCCAGGGTGGCCCGAAAGCGGGCATAATCCCTGGTGGCCGGGTTTTCCGCCACCCATCGCCGTAAGGCGGATAACCGCCCTGATTCTTCGGCAAAGCATGTTTGGGCGCAGTGTTCCAGGACCGCTCGCCTTACCGCCATACCCCGGCGATAGTCCACCCTCGGCGCGGCCTGGAGGTCGGCTATCTCCCGGCGGAATTCCGGCGATTCCATCAACCTTTGAGCGCCCGGACTTCTGCCCGCTTCTTCCACCGCGCCGACGTCCAGGTAGAACTCGTTCCAAAACAAACGACTCACCGGTTGGTACGGGCTGGGGACCAAGGGTTCGTCCAGAAAGGCGGCCAACAGCGGCAAGGTGCCGACTAGGCGCCCCCCCAGGGAACCGGCCCAGTCGAGCAGGTCCCGCAGGTCGGCATAATCTCCGGCGCCCCAGGAGCGGCGGGAATGAAGGGCATACAGCGGCATAAACGCCCCCCAGATCCGGTCCGGCCCGGCCAGATCGTGGGCGAACCGCGGCGCGACGATTATGAGAACATGAGCCGTGTGCTTTCCCAGGTAAAGCTGCAGACGATGGTAGCCCCGGGGTAGCCCCGGGGGCAACGGGAGCCGCCGGTGTTCGTACCGGATCCCTTCCACCACGCGGGCTGCCAGGAGCGGAAGATCGGCGACGTCCGGAAACAGGCGCCGGACCTCGCCATTTTCCAGTTCCAAACTGCACTCGGCGGCGGTGACCGCGTGCGCCGGCAACCTCAGGTCCAAATGGAGGGGTGCCCCGTGCCAGCCCACAACGACCGGTTCACAGCAGCGCTCCCACTGTTCCCTGGTCCGCTCCCGCAAGCCCGCAGTGACGTCGGCCAGGCAGTGCACGGGGGCGCCCAGCCCCTGCAGGGCCGCTAGGAGCGCCTGTGGGGTTGCCTGGCGAAAACAGCCCGCATAGTCCCTGAATCCAACCTCCACCCCGTATAACCGGGCCAGGCGGTGCAGCAGGTGAATATCTGTAGTCGCCATGGTCATTAACCAGCCTTCAAAACAAATCCTGGTCGCTCCCTTGCCGGGATCCGGCGGGCGATGGGGCCCCGGAAAGGACCAGCGGATCTTCCGGGCAGCCAAAAAATATTATCCCCCCCGGCACCTAACAATCATTCCCGGTGCGGCAGAGGCGAAGGATACGGCAGGTGCGTGGTGCCACCTTCACACAGTATTATGATGACTGAAGGCCGGGGAATAGCGTACCGGGGTAAATGGTGGGGTGAAGCTCCCCTCAAGCCGGAAGGTCCGCCGGCACCCCTTCCGGGAAGAAGGCGCGGCCGGCGGACCTCTCTGTGGCGAACACGTGGTTGCCGATTCTGGTAATCACCGGCAGGCTGCGAATCCAGGAATCGTCTGCCTGGGCCGGGTTGTAGAAATAGAGGGCACCGTGGGAGGGGTCCCGCCCGTTGAGGGCCGAGATGGCCGCCCGGACCGCTGTGGCGTCCGGTGTCAGGTCGATGGCCCCGTCGGACACCGGCTGAAACTGGTACGAGCGGCCGCTGTGCTGCATGATCACTTCCCGGATGGTTTTGGGAAATACCGGACTGGCCAGCCGGTTTATGATCACCGCACCCACCGCGACCTGACCGGAAAACGGCTCGCCCCGCGCCTCGGCATAGATGAGGTGGGCCAGCAGGGTCAAATCGGACCGATCCACATCCCCCCGGGAGACGAACGCCGGAACCGGCTCGTAGTGCCCCGGAATAAGCAACAGGTCATTGGGGTGGATGAGGTAGGTGTCCAGTCTGTTGGCGTTTGTGAGGTTGTCCAGGGTTACTCCGAACTGCCCGGCAATGCCGGACAGCGTGTCGCCGGCCTGCACCGTATAGGTCATTTCGACCTCGTCGTCGATCAGGGATACGGCGGATGTACCGATATCCGCCGCAAGCGCGGGCGCGGCCTGACCGAGAAAAAGGAGCAACACTCCCAGCCAGACTAAGCCCTTGTAGTTTCTCATCGCGGCCTCCTTTTGCCGGAAAATATTTTGCACATTAATATTATATCCTTATCCATGCAAAATATTCCAACTAAGGGTGCGATCGCCTTGCGCCACTACCCTGCGATATCTGCACAGGGCACTCAACCAGGTATCAAGGGGCAAAAGAGGAGCAGGACCATCAAATCTATATGACGAATTACATCTGAGAAACGGTGCAAATTAAGCGTTGCGTGCTTAGAGATTACTGACTTGCCAATTGCTGACGGAGCAACCTTCTTCCCTGCCCTGCGGCCCAAAAGCGGGTGATATTGGAGAAAATGCCCCCCTCCTCCCTGCCATAATCGGACATATTCCACCCTGGTTGTTTCAGCCCGCCACCGGGGAAAGGAAACGGGAAAGAAACTGTAGCAGGAAGTGCGCAACTGCTCCGTCTGCCGCAGGATAAAGGAAATACAACTCTACACCAGCGTTAACAACGATGGCGCGAGGGCTTTCAGACAGGGTTCTCATTTTGACGTCTTCATGGAACGAACGAAAATCTGACTTTGGCAACCGGCCGACCGGGATCAACGCTCCAAGTCCGGTGACCAGCACCGGACCCCGTTAACAGCCTCAGGCGCCTTTCCGCAGAATGCCGGCCAGGTCTTCATCCGCCGTGGTGATAGGCTTTATGGCGAAGTTCTTGACCAGTACATCCAACACACCGGGCGATATGAAGGCCGGCAGGCTCGGGCCCAGGCGGATGTCCCTGATACCTAGGTGCAGGAGGCTCAGCAGGATCGCCACCGCTTTCTGCTCGTACCAGGAGAGGATCAGGGAAAGGGGCAGGTCGTTGACCCCGCAGTTGAAGGCTTTCGCCAGGGCCAGGGCCAGGGCCACTTGGACGGCCGAGTAGGCGTCGTTGCACTGGCCGATGTCGATCAGCCGGGGAATGCCGCCGATATCCCCCATCTTCAAATCGAAGAAGCGGAACTTACCGCAGGCCAGGGTCAGGACCACGGAATCCCGGGGTACTTTTTGCACGAATTCGGTGAAATAGTTGCGTCCCGGCTTGGCGCCGTCGCACCCCGCTACCAGGAAAAAGTGTTTGATGGCGCCGCTTTTTACCGCGTCGACCACCTTATCCAGCACACCGGACAGGGCGTTATGGGCAAAGCCCACCATCACACTGCCCCGGTCTTCGTCCGCCGGAAAGCCGGGCATGGCCAGGGCCTTTTCGATGACCGGTCCGAACCGGCCGTTGGTTACATGCCGGGCCAGCCAACCAGGCCGGTGCTGAAAATGTTTCCCATGTAGGACTCTTCGGGTTTCTGGATACAGTTGGTGGTCATGAGGATGGAGCCCGGGAAGACGGAAAACTCCTTCTTCTGGTTCTGCCAGGCTGTACCGAAATGACCGTACAGGTGCTGATGCTTTTTCAGCCCGGGGTATCCGTGGGCCGGCAGCATTTCGCCGTGGGTGTACACGTCGATTCCTTTCCCCGCGGTTTGCGTAAGGAGGTCGGACAGGTCCTTGATGTCATGCCCGGACACCAGGATGCATTTACCTTTTTTGTGGCCCAGCGGTACCTCTGTAGGTACCGGGTGACCGAAGGCACCGGTGTTACCGGCATCCAGGAGTTCCAGGACGCGGAGGTTGATCTCACCGCAGCGTAGTACCAGCTTGACCCAGTCATCAAGGGTTAGTTCCTTATTGCTGAGGGCTCCCAGGCCCTCGTGGATAAAGGCGAAGACGGCATCGTCCTGCTGGCCCAGAATTCGCCGGCCTAATTTTAGCAAATATGGCAAAAAGGGCTTGCTTTCGGAAACACGCGTATGGTATAATGCACGCACAAGGTGAACGATATACTAGTAAGCACGGGACGCGCTTAGGTATATTGCTTGTTCTGCAAGTCGGGCATGTATGGAATCCGCCCTGCTTCGTGCCGACAGATGGTGAGGGAACCGAGGGAACAATCCGGGAATACATCCACAATAGGGACCGTAACGCAGCTATCAACCTTTTGGCCGAGGGCCTGCGCATCCTGGCAGGCTAACCCCCTCGTGCCCGCGCAACGTCTAAGTAACCGCAGGAACGGCGGGGATAGCCTGTGGAGAGCCGGTAAGACCTTCCCTCGGAAGGCTTGGCTCCGTGAAGCAGGAATCTCGTGACCTTGGTCATGAGAGGTTCAAGCCGTAGACCAGGATGCGCTGGAGGGACTGGATGTCCGCTCCGGCGGTTTGGTCGACGATCAGATCCTCGGGGTCTCCCTGTTTGATCAGACCGGCCAGATCGCCTGCGGGTTGGAAGCTGGCCGCGGGATCCGGGAAATTTACCGTTCCCCCAGCCCCGGCTACCTTTTCCTTCAGTCGCTCCCTCAGTTGGACGGCCCGGTCGATCATCGGTTTAAACCGCTCCGGGTCGAAGTCCACGTTGGTTACGGTGGAAAAGACGGCCTGCACGGTAAAGCCGTTGATTTCCTGATCCACGATGCCGTGACGGCGCGCTTCTGTTGCATACAGGGATAAACCCTTCACGGCGTGGATGAGAAGATCCTGCAACGCCGCCACGTCCGCACTCTTGCCGCAGACACCCGCAATGGTACAGGCGGTTCCCTTGGCCGTCTGCTCACACTGGTCACAATGCATGCCCATGCCACTAACTCCTTTTTGGCGCCGAGTGCCTATGACAGGCCCGTCGGGATTATTGCCTGGATATTGGTTTTCCCGCGGGCGGCAATGTTATACGGCGATAAGGGAGCGGAGGGCAGAAATTACCTCCGGCGGCAGATACGGGCTCACGTCCTGCCCTGTGTGGCCAGGGCATAAGAATTAAGAGAGGAGTCGATTGGGTGGCGGGGTGGCTTGGGTGATACTTTACCTGGAGCGGGGCCGGGGAATAAGGACAGTACGGGTCAGGGCCATCCTGGGCTGGTCATTGATCATCTTCGTGCTGCTGTTTAAACTTACCTTCCTGTACATCACGGATCTCGGACCGCCCTACGCGGGCAAATCCTTCCTGTTCCTGCGCCCGCCGGGATTCGGCTATTGGGCCATGGACTGGCGGACGGCGAACCCCGTGCTGACACCAGCCTACCAGGCCATAACCGGAGCCCTGGCCAGCGGACGGGGGCTGAAACTGCCGTTTGCCGTTCCCCTGGACGCGGCATCCTTTCTGTTGAGCCTGGTGATACCGGTAACCGGTTTCCTTCTCCTCCACCATTTCGGGCGCCGCCTGAAATGGTGGTACCTGGCCCTGGCCAGCCTGTGCGTCCTGTCCCTGACCTATCAGACCACCACGGTGCGGGTATTCACCGCGCCGGAGAGCCAAATTTACCACTACTGGAGCGATCCCATCCAGGAGGCCTCGCAAAAGACGGGCGTAAGCCCTGCCCTTCTGGCCGCGGTGATGACGCAGGAGTCCGGCGGGCAGGCCGGCGCCATCTCCTATGACCCCCTGGGTAACCCGGTCGCTTACGGCCTCATGCAACTGATTCCGGACACGGCCTCCCGCTTCGGGCTACCCAGGCAGCGTATCCTCGATCCGGCGGAAAATATTCTGGCTGGAGCCGAATATATCTCCGTTTTGGAACACGACTTTAATGGTCATGTCGACCTGGTGCTGGCCAGCTACTACGCCGGCGAGCACGCCGTGCAGGCTGCCCTGGCCAGGGCCAACCTGAAGCCAGTGGTGTGGAACGACACCCAATGGCCTAAAATCGAACCGTATCTGCCGGGGGCGGATCCGGGACAACCTACAGTTGAGCAGTATGTCCAGCAGGTCAAGCAAAAGCTGGACTCCACCCCGGGCTATGTTAGCCCCCCCGCAAGCGCGTACCTGAGGGATTAGTCTTCCCGGGCCGCCAGCTTGAGCAGGGCGTTTAAAATGGCCGCGGCCACGGCGCTGCCGCCGCGCGTTCCGCTGACCGCGACGTACGGCACCCCTTTTTGCATAAGCAGGTCCTTGGATTCGGCTGCTCCCACGAAGCCCACCGCAGTAGCCACCACAACGTCCGGCCGGAAGCTCCCCCGGTCAATCATCTCGCACAAGGCAAAAAGCGCGGTCGGAGCGTTCCCGACCGCCACCAGGCCCGAGGGCAGAGCGGCACAGGCCCGCCGCAGCCCCAGGGCCGCCCTGGTTGTGCCGAGGGTGCTTGCCTCCCGGGCCACGTCCGGATCGCTGACATAACAGACGGCCTCCATGCCGAAGTGCGCCAGGCGCCGGGCGTTGATGCCGGTGCGCACCATGTTGACATCACAGATAACCGGCCGGCCCGCCCGGATGGCCGCGAGTGCCGCGGTCACGGCATCCGGATGAAAACGGACTAGCTCTCCGAAAGCCAGATCCCCCGTGGTATGAATAGCCCTTTTGATAACTTCCCGCTCGGCAAAAGGCAGCAGGGCCAGTTCCGGCACCTGCTCCTCAATGATGGCCATGCTCCGTTCCTCTATCTCCCTGGGACCAAGTTCATGCATTGTTTCCCGTCTTCCCCTTCGTCAGAAGTCTTTTCGGCATCCAACACCATGGCACATACAGCTTCCAGGTCTGTCTCCCCGGCCGGGTCGTCACCCGGCCGTCGCACCACCACCAGCGGACATCTCAGGTCCAGGCAGGCGGCCAGTTTTTCACCCAGGCCACCCGGCGCGCCGTCTTCCTTGGTCACCATGACTTCGGCCCGGAAATGGCGTAGCAGGGCGATATTCATTTCCTTGCTGAAAGGCCCCTGCATGGCGACAATGTCGCCCGGCGTCAGCCCCAGCCACAGGCATCGTTCCATGATCCGGTCACCGGGCAAAACCCTGGCCACCACCCGGCAGCCGGTCTCCCGGGCCGCCGGAACAAACAGGTCCAGGGTCTTGGAGCCGGTAGCCAGGAAAATGACGCGCCCCAATCGGGGCGCCAGGCGGGCCGCCGCCATAAAGTCGGGCACCTGGTGCACCAGGGGATGATCCGGCAGCGCAAAAGCAGGCCTGCTGTAGCGCAGGAATGGAATGCCGCACTCGCCGGCCACTTTTCCCGCCAGGGCGGAAATTTCCCGGGCATAGGGATGGGTAGCGTCCAGCAGGACCGTTACCCCCTGCGTCCGGATCAGGTCTCGCAACGAATCCTCGTCCAAAGGCCCGGTCCGGACGTTGCAGCCGGAACCGCTCAAAAGTTCCCCGCCGTAGCCGGTGGCGGTACAGGCCGTCACCGGCCGCCCCTGCCCGGCCAGGGTCCGGGCCAGCACCCGGCCTTCGCTGGTGCCGGCCAGAACAAGAATCATAGGTCTGATACCACCGCCTGCTGTTTTAGATCTATCTCACTCAGCCCGGCAGGCCTGCCCCGGCCTCGGCGGGCCTCCGCCAGCGCTTGCGCCACCGGGCACCCAGGTCGTCCATAACCGTGTACATCACGGGTATCAGTACCAGGGTGACCAGGGTGGAAACGCTTAGACCGAAGACCACCACCGTGGCCATCGACTGCCAGGACTCGGAACCTTCGCCGCCTCCCAGCATCAGGGGCAGCATGGTCAGCACGGTGACGCACGTAGTCATGAGGATTGGTCGCAGCCGTATCGGACCCGCCACCAGGAGAGCCTCCCGGGCGGAGAGGCCCCGGCGGCGCTGCTGATCGGTGTAGTCGACCAGAACGATGGCGTTGTTCACCACGATGCCGATGAGCATGATCATGCCCATCATGGAGTTGATGCTAAAGGACTCATGCATCACTAAGAGGCCCAGCATCACCCCCACGAACGTCGACGGCAGGGAGAACATGATGATGAAGGGCGAAAAGAGCGACTCGAACTGGGCCGCCATCACCATGTACATCAGAATGATCGCCAGAGGCATGGCCAACCCAAGGGCTGCGAAAGACGAGGCCATATCGTTGGAATTCCCGCCGAACTGCCAGGTATAGCCGGCCGGCAGGGTTAGGCGGGCCATGCGGGCCTGGATGTCCTGCTGCACCTGGCCCTGCGTGCGCCCGAAGATATCGGCCTCAATGGTATCCTGGCGCAACTGGTTTTGCCGCCGGATGGTCGCCGGGCTGGAGCCGGGCGTAACGGTGGCCACCGCCGACAGGGGCACCTGGGCGCCGGTGGAACTGGTTATCGTCACGTCATTCAGACTCCCGTAGTTGCGGGTATAACTCTCCGGCATTTTGACCACCACATCGACCGAGGAGGAGCCGGCCACGTAGCTGGTGGCCTTGGTACCGCCGTAGTCGGCCTGCAGGGTGCTCAGGACCTGCTGCACCGACAGGCCGTACTGGGAAACCCGCTCCCGGTCAATGTTCACGTCGTACTCGGGATTGGTCTGATCCATGGTGTTCTGGACGTCCCGGGTTCCCGGCACCTGCGTTATCTGGGCCGCCACCAGGTCACCCAGCTGGTTTAGGACGTTTAAGTCGTTGCCCTGAATCACCACCTGGATGGGCGGACCGCTGAAGCCCATGCCCTGTTGTTGGGCCTGGGCCGTGATCCGGGCCCCGGGGATGTCTTTCACTTCGCCGCGCAGCTGTTCCATGACCTGGAAGACACTGCGTTTGCGCTGAGCCAGAGGCTTCAGGATGACCTCGATATTAGCCTGGTTTGTGGCGCTGCGGGAGATGAAGCTGCCGCCACCACTGCCCTCCGTGGTGAACACGGATTGGGTCTCCGGTATGGCCTGGATGTCCTTGACCACCTGGTCAGTCACGGCCTGGGTCACAGAAAGTTTGGTACCCTGGTCCAGGCTGATGCTCACCGTGTACTGCCCCTGGTCCGTGTTGGGGATCAGTTCGGCGCCGATGACCGGTAGGGCGAACAGGCTGGCCACGAAGAGAGCGAGAGTCGTCCCCAGAACGATCTTGCGATGGGATAGGGCCCAGTACAAAAGAGCCCGGTAGTATTCCCTCAACTTTTCCACCCCGCGGGAAAAGTGCACGGCGGGGTTTCGGGAGGGGCCTTCTTCCACCACCACGTTAAAGGAGCGGCCCCGCATCATTTTGGCCGCCAGCATGGGCACCAGGGTCAGGGCGCCCACCAGGGCGGCGATGTGGGAAAAGGCCACGGCCATCGCCATGGGCAGGAATAGTTCGGAAGCCAGCCCCGCCACGAAGACCACCGGGGCGAACACGCTTATCTGGGCCATGGCGGAGGCGAAAACGGCGGTGCCCACCTCCGCCGTGCCGGTCTTGGCCGCCTCTATCGCCCCCATACCGTTTTCCCGGTGGCGGAAGATGCTCTCGATCACCACGATGGCGAAGTCCAAAAGCGAGCCCATGCCCAGGAACAGACCCGTCAGGGTGATAACGTTGATGGTCTGCCCGGTGAAGTACAGGAGGGCGAAGGTGGATACAACGGCGATCGGGATGCCGATGGCGACCACTGCGGTGGTGCGCACCGACCGCAGGAACAGCCAGAGGATCAGCACCGCCAGCAGGGCTCCCCACAGGGCATGTTGGACCAGTGTGCTGATGGTATCCCTGATGTACTGGGCCTGGTCGGTGATCAGGGTCAGCTTGACCCCGGGAGGCAGGACCCGGTTCACCGCTGAAAGGTCCTTCTGCACGGCGGTGGAGACCTGGACGGTGTTGCCGCCGGATACCTTGTACAAGTCCAGGCTGACGGCGGGGACGCCGTTCATGTAGGTGAGTTGGGTCACGTCGGCGTAGCTGTCCTGGACCGTGGCCACATCGGCGATCTTGATGGTGCCCCCGGTGGGCAGATGCACCGGCACGTTCAAGACGTCACCGGGAGTGGCGAACTGGCCGTTGACGTGCACGTCGATCTCCTGGCTGCCCTTGTTCACCAGCCCGGCGTCCCCCTGCAGGTTGTCGCCCTGCAGGGCCTGGATGAGGGAAGTTGTAGAGAGACCGTAACTGGCCAGGCGGGCCGGATCGGCCACGACCTGGATCTGCCGGGTCTTGCCGCCGCTGATGTCGACGGCGGAAACGCCCGGCACCTGCTGCAGCCGCGGCTGGACTACGTCGTCCGCCAGTTGCTTCAACTGCTCCACATCGCCGTTTTGGGCCGACAGGGCGAAGGTCATAATGGGTTGGGCGTTGATGTCGATGCGCATGATTTGCGGTACACCTGCGCTGGAAGGCAAGGCAGCCGTCACCTGGCTCACCTTGTCCCGCATGTCGGCTACAGCCTGGTCCAAATTGGTACCGTAGGCGAAGCGCAGGATGACGGTCGACTGGCCGGCGGTCGACGAGGAATCAACTTCGGTGACGTTGGCCACGGTGCTCATGACCGCTTCCACCGGCTTGGTGATCTGTTGTTCGACCACCGGCGAGGTAGCCCCGGACCAGGACACCTGAACAAGGGCTATCGGGATTGTGAAATTCGGATACAGATCCACCGGTAACAGCGGCAGCGCCACGATACCAAGAAGGATGAGAGCCACCATGATCATGGAGATCAGAACGGGGCGGTCGACCGCTACGTCGGCTATCTTCATTGACCCGCCCCCTGCTTGATCTGGTTTGTCAGGCCCTGCACGCCGGCCTGGGCGGCGTTTTGTACCACCGTAACCTGGCTGCCGTCGGACAGCAGGCTCTCGCCGTTGACCACCACCTGGTCACCGGCTGAAAGACCGCTTTCCACCACCGCCTGGTCACTGGACACCGCACCCAGTTGAATCATGTGCAGGTGGGCGGTACCGCCGCTCACGGTGAAGACCTCGCTGCCCTGGGGCGTCTCCAGGACGGCCGCCACCGGTATGACAATGCCCGGCTGGTTATGCAGGCCGGTAAAGACCACGGTGGCCGTCATGCCCGGCAGCATGGTGCTCTGCGGGTTCTTTACCTGGATTTGGACCGGGTAACCGTGACTGACCGCGTCGAGAACCGGACTGGTATTAGCCACCGTGCCCTGGAAGACCTGGGTTCCCAGTTCCGGTACCGTAATCTGGGCCGTGGTGCCGGGATGTACCTCGGCGATCAACTGGTCCGGTACGTCTACCGTCACCTGCACCGGGTCGATTTGCACCACGGTGAACAACACGGTCTGGCTGGAAACCTGCTCGCCGACCTCCACGCTTTTGGTGGCTATCACGCCGTCTACGGGAGAGGTGATCGACATTTCCTGCAACTGTTGCTGCAGGATGGCCAGCTGGGCCTGATCAACGTCCAGTTGGGACTGGCTTTGGGCCACCGTCAGTTTGAACCCGTCCAGGGTTGCCTTAGCCACCGCGCCGCTTATGTACAGTTGCTGGTTGCGCTGGTAGTCGGCCTGGGCCTTCTCCAATGCGGCCTGGGCACCGGCTTCCTGCGCCTTAACCTGGGCCAGTTGGTCCTGCAGATCCGTCGGGTCGAGCTGCGCCAGCCCCTCGCCCGCGCTGACGGCCTGTCCCACGTCCGCGGACACCGTCTGGACCCGACCGCTTACCTTGGTGCCTACCGTGGCGGTCTGATTGGCACTTACGGTGCCGGTAAGGGAATTGACGCTGCTCAGGTCGCCTTGGCCGACAGTCACGACCTGCACGGGCATGGCCGCGCTACCCTGGGCTGTAACCGGAGCTGTTTTGTGCTTCATTTTTGAAACGACCCCGCCGGCAATCAGGACTACAATGAGAATGCCGACGATCCACAGGATGACTTTCTTCTTCAATACTTTTGCCTGGCTCCTTGAGACTTGCCGCGCCTGTAAACACCACTGCCGGTGGGTACCCGGCGGCGGCAAATCCGCTCTCCCCCGCCAGGCTCTTCGCCCCTTTCGGAACCGATTTTGTCCGCCTGGTTCCCGGATCGGAAGCCAGGAAGCAATCAACTAGTCAACTCGTCAACCCGCCTGCCGGTATTGCTGCTCCGTGGCCGGATCAGGCCAAGCCGAGAATATTATATCCCCCCCTGCCTCTTTTTCCAAGGGTGCACACACCGGAAAATGTAAACAATGAGTTAATTTCAACCAGAGGCCCTTCGTCTTACCCGGCCTTCCTATCCTTACAGGCTCCGAAGGTCGCCTGTGCCGACACTGCCTGCAGCCCCTCGTTCCCTCTATGCCAGTTACACTCTTTTATCCGAAAAGTTTCAACCGGAAGCCGGCCCTGGAAACTCCCCTCCCGTCTCTCCACACCGGCAACGGCAAAATCCCTATATACTATGACACCGCTAAATGAAGAAATGTAACACCAAGGGTTCTTTGACAGTCAAATACTTTTAGCATCAAATAGTTTCCGGAGTTAACCATATGACAGGCCGGCACCTGCTGTCAAGACCGGTCCCGGGTCCATGGGGCCGGATTTTCGGAACATCCACCTCCCTATCTCTCTTTCCCGCTGGCCCGCCAAGTCTTCCGGAAACATGGCAGATGCCGGTACCTGGCCACTGACTGGCCCGCCAGCCGGCAGCGTATTTTTTACCCACCGGCGTAGAATCCTACCCTCGGAGGGAAAAGAAAATGAAAAAACCAGCCGGTCCGTTACTGGCGGCTTGCCTGGCAGCCGCCTTCCTGGTTCTCAACACCCCTGGTCCGCACGCGTCGGCGCTGGCTGCGCGCCTGCAGACGGCCCGGAATTTCAGTGACGAGAAGATTATCGGCATCGTTGGTGCCTGGGGAGTCCTGCCCACCCAGGACCACACTCAGCCCGAGATACCGCAGGGGGTGCGGACTCTTCTGGACCGCTACCAGGCCCTCTATGTCGGTTCGTCCATGGATAAGAAGGTTTACCTGACCTTTGACGAGGGGTACGAAAAGGGCTACACACCCGGCATATTGGACATCCTGCAAAAGCACGACGTACCGGCCGCCTTTTTCATCACCGGCCACTACCTGAAAAAACACCCCGATCTGGTCAAACGCATGGTCGCGGAGGGCCACACCGTGGGAAACCACACCATGACCCACCCCAGCCTGCGCGGTCTGGGCACGGGACAAATCGAGGCGGAACTGAACGGAGTCAACGATGCTTTCACCGCCCTCACCGGGCAGTCTATGCACTACCTGCGACCGCCCCGCGGCGAATACGATGAGAACAGTCTGGCCACCGCCCGCCGGCTGGGTTACCGTACGGTGTTCTGGAGCCTGGCCATGGCCGACTGGCTACCCCTGCCCGGCGGACCGAACGAAAGCCGTACCACGGTCAAGAACCGCCTACACAACGGCGCCCTCATCCTGCTCCACGCAGTTTCGGAGGACAACGCCGCTGCCCTGGACCAGATCCTGCAGGACATCAAGGACGCCGGCTACTCCTTCGGCAGCCTGGACCAACTGGCCGCCGGGTCAGGCGCAGCCCCGGCGGGCACCAGCTAAGCCCCCTCACTGCCCGGCCCCGGCCGGGCTCTTTTTTGTGCCCAAATTCGTGGGCGAAGAGGCCCTGCTCCCCTAAGGATACCGTTCTGCAGCGAACGTTCGTACCTGAACAGTATAGGGTGAGACAAAATTCCTGTCAAGGGCCAGACCTGCCTTCCCAACGATATTATTTCCCCCGGGGTGGAACCGGATCACCCCGAAGTCCCCACCCCCCTGATCCTGTCCAAATGACCTGACACGTCCGGCCAAAACTATCTTTCCAACCTATTGCATGATGTTGATCCTTATGATATATTGTTGATCATGGATATACTCAATGAGCGGCCCGGCGAAGAAAAAATAATCGCCCGGAGGATTCACAAGATCCGGCTGGAAAGGGAACTCACTCTGGAGGACGTCGCTGGTCGCACGGGCCTGACCAAGGGACTCCTGTCCAAGATCGAGAACAACCGGGTCTCCCCGCCCATCGCTACTCTGGTCCGGATAGCCCGGGCCCTGGAGGTTTCCCTGGCCGACTTCTTTTCCCCCGGCGACGAGCGCGCCATTCAGCTAGTTCGCGCCGGACGGGGTGTCCGGTACAACCCGGAAGGCGCAGGGGAAGCCCCGGTAACGGAGGCCCTGGTAAGTGGCTTTGCCCGGCCCAAGATGGAACCCCTCGTGGTGACCATTGACGGTACGGACAGTTACCAGGCCCGCTTTTACAGCCACCCCGGCCAGGAACTCATCCTGGTTCTGGAGGGGAAAATGGACTACCGCTACGCGGCGGAGGAGTACCACCTGTTCCAGGGGGATTCCCTCTACTTCAATGCCGAGCACGAACACGGACCTTTGCCCTTGTGCGGCAAACGCGTGAAGTATCTGTCGGTCCTATGCCCCTGAGCCTGTTTTCTTTTGCCTTGCTTGTTTACCATGGAGAAACTATATTGATTATTAATATATCGGAGGTGCTTTCTCATGGCCACAATCGGCTTCGACACCCGGGCAGCCACTTACGAGGAGCAGGCACTGGTTCAGAGGTCGGCTGCTGACGCTCTGTTCGATCTCTTGTCCATCCAGCCGCACGAGGACGTTCTGGATCTGGGCTGCGGTCCCGGCCACCTCACTGCCTCGATCGCCGACCGCACCGCCGGCCGGGTGCTGGGTCTCGACGCCTCTCCCGGCATGATCGCGCAAGCCGGCCAAAAGTACGGGCAGCGACCCAACCTCCGTTTCGCCGTGGCCGACGCTACCCGCTTTCAGGTTGACCAGCCCTTCGACGCCATCTTCTGCAATTCCGCCTTCCAGTGGCTAAGCGAGCCATGCCGGGCCCTGGCCTGTTGTCTGGCCGCACTGAAGCCGGGCGGCCGCCTCGCCGTCCAGGCTCCGGCCGGAACCAACTGGTGTCCCAACTTCCTGGCGGTCCTGGAGAAGGTGCGGGACCACCCGGATA
>DATKUX010000073.1:0-14479 GCA_035530395.1 Spirochaetia bacterium | reverse complement strand
TTTCCCCCTTCTCCCGGAAAGCCGCGTGGCTGTAAGGATTCCAGGTATCCCCTGGACCTTATCCGCCTTGACAGTTTATGGAAATATCCAATAAGCCACCAACCGCACCCCAGGGACAGGGGGTTTTCGCAGTGGAATCATATTATAGGAAAGACCAGCCTTCCGGGCTGGCCGATATTTAGAACGGAACCTTTGCGGAAGGACGAATATCAGTTATCCGTAGCAGCCTTTCGCCCAAGAGTGTCTGCCGCGATACGTCGGGGCACCCGGGCTGATCTGGCCATTCTGGTAAATGCAATCCGTTTTTTGTTTTCTTGTAATGGGTATGCAACACTGCGGGCCAGCTGATAATTGATGTATTGGTTGAGACTTACGTTCTCTTCCCTGGCTTTTTGGACCAGGATGCTGTGCAGAGATTTGGGCATCCTGATATTAAACTTACCGGAATGCTCCTCCTTGCTGGCTGGTTCCGGTATTTCCAGGCTATCTTCTAGGGCCAGTTCTAGCCAACCTTTTTTAGCATCTTGGATCATTTCAAGGGCTTCCTGTAGAGTTTCTCCTTGACTTAAGCATCCAGGAAGTTCAGGAATTTCAATAGCGTAGCCACCTTCTTCGGCCGGGTAAATCACCACTTTATACGGTAATTGTAGATAGTATTCAAGATTTTTGATGCTCATCAATACTCATCCTTTCGAGGATTTTTATAACCGCTTCGACGTAGCAACTTAATATATAGGGTTGACGATGGGGAATGGAGATCTTTATAGCCCCCTTATAATAATAGTAATGACTTGACCCGCTTCGAGGTTGTCTTCTGGTAAAGCCTTTCCTGATCAGAATGTGGTCTAATTCCTCAAATCGCACCTGTTTTGGGTTGTTCCTTATTTTTTGCAGGAGTTTTTCAAATGTACTCAATGCCTCCACCCCTGCTATTATAGTACCATATGCAGTGGCATAAATCAAGGGGCATTTTATCCCGCCGCGGTCGGGAGAGAAAAAGTCCGGCCCATTGGTTTGTCGATTTGTAACCCTGATGATGCCGTTGTAAGTGAAGGTGGGTTCTTTGTCCGGACACCGGCCCGCCAGGGCCGTTTCGTCACTCCCGATCCCGGTCTCGTTGCTCTGGCCGTCCCGGTTCCATGCCTTTTTTGCTCCCCCTCCGAAAAAAACAAGCCTCGGACCCCTTTCGATCCGGGGCTTCCGGGGCTTTCAGTGACCGTTGCGCACGGACCACTTTCCCGACCCTTGATTTTACCGGATTTAGCGCTTGCCGGTGGCCCGGCCCGGGTTCAAGCGAAATACCTGCCTTGCGGTTGAGTTTGGGTGGTGCCCATGTTCCGCAGGGTTTCCTTCTTTCTCTTCATTAGATCGACGAAGGCTTCCAGGCGGGTGGTCATCCCCGCCTTGGCCGTCTGTTCGTCCAGGAAGAAGGTCAGTACCGGGATGTTCCAGTCGCGGCTGACCCGCGGCAGGATGGTGCGGGCCACGATTTCCGGAATGCAGGAAAAGGGGGCCAGTTGGATAACGCCGTCAAAGCCTCGCTGGGCATAAAGCACGGTATGGCCGACCGAGTCGCGCCCATGGCCGCCGATCAGCTCCGGCAGATAGGGTATGGCCGCATCTTTGACGGTCAGGCCGTGGGTGGTTTCGGTCCAGGTGTTGTCGCGGGTCCAGCCGGTCAGGAACATGGACCGTTCCACCTCCACCCCCAGATGGCCGAGGGTTTCCTCCATTTCCAGGTTGGCCGCCGGCTCCAGCAGAACATAGATCTCGCCGACGATACCCACTTTCACCGTCAGGCGGGTCGGATCCTGCGGTACCGCCCTGAGCAGTTCGCCGGCCGCCCTTTCGGCATCCTGGATGGCGTCGGCGGAGTACGCTTCTCCTACCATGGTCACCGCCCGCGCATAGGCGCGGTTGGTGTCGCCGCGCTTAAGCTCGAAGGGCCTGATGTGGTGGGATAGTTTCTCTATGTTGTCCAGGGCCCTGACCTTACTCCAGCTACGTTTGATGACCTCCCAATAGGCGCGCAGTGAGAGCCGGGCCTGATTCAGGAGCCTCAGCTGACGCAGGAATTCCAGAGGCCGGAGGCGGGGTGGTTCAAAGACGATCATTCTCATCCGGTGGCCAAGGTCGGCGAGGATCTTTTCGTGCAATCCGGCGTAGAGGCCGGCCCGGCAGGGACCCACCCCCCCGGAGGTCACCACGGTATCGGCGCCGGCGGCAATGGCCTCCAGGTAAGTGCCCAGCAGAATCTTCAAGGGAAGGCAGGCAAATTCCGGGGAGTACTGTACCCCCAGGTCGAGGGTCTTTTTGGACGGCCGGGCCGGCAGGATCACCTCGTTACCCAGGTCGTTCATCAGCATTTGGAAGGCCAGGTAGGACTGGCCCATCCGGGGAAAGGTCACTTTAAACATGGCGCTGCCTCCTTGCGCCGTCTGACCATGTCCGTAAAAGCCTCCAGGCGGGTGGTCAGGCCAGCCTCGCCGGTGTGCTCGTCTATCATCACGGTCATGAAGGGAATGCCCCGGTGCAGCTTCGCTTTCAATTCCATCATCTTATCCGTAATGGAATCGGGCCCGCAACCGAAGACGCTGACGTGGATGATGCCATCCACCTTTCCTTCCTCGAACAGGCAGTGGGCGGCCCGCAGCACCTGGTCGCTGAATGTCCAGAACAGCCGCTTCGGCAGGCCGTAACTTTGGCCGGCCAGTCTCTTGGGCGGCACATTATCCGCCGTCAGAACCTTGACTTTGAGGCGGTGCAGCTTCTCCAGGAGACCGGCGTTGAGGAAATCGTCATAAACGGCATAGGGATAGCCCAGGACGCCGAATGTCAGGTCGGGTACCTGCCCGTGCGACATAGGCGCGTTTCGGGGGGATGCCATGGCCTCCCTGGGTAGACAACCATCCTGGAGAAGGCGGTGGTAGCGGCCTTGGACCCGCCGGGCCCGGGAGAGAGAGCGCGCCACCTGGACCAGGTTGCAGCCGAGGCAGGAGCCGATGTGTCGGTAAGCGCCGAAGAGGGCGGTGCGTCCTGTGCGGACGTCCATCCGCTCGTCGATGATCGGCGGCAGCCCCGGCAGTGAGTGCCGGATCATGTCGGGCAAGCCCAGAAATTTGGGACAGTAGACGGTGAGCCTGTTCAAACAGACCACGCGCGGGATAAAAAGGAAGTCCACCTTGTCTTTCAAGGCCATTACGTGGCCGAAAAAGACCTTTATGGGAACGCAGGCATCGGCCAGGGCCTCGCGGACGCCGTGATCCAGCAGTTCCTTGGTCGTGCGTCCGGAGGTAACCACATCAATGCCTAACTCGTTAAAAAAGGTCTGCCAGAGAGGAAAATACAGGTAATACATGAGTGCGCCGGGAATACCCACACGGATCTTGGCCAAACCCTTCACCTATCCCAACGGCCGACATTCCTGCCTGTAAGACATCTTACGCCGGAAAGGGCCAGATTATGGCAGAAGGTGCCCTTTTGGATGAGATTCTATGGCGAAGGGGAAATTCCTTCCGGCCGCGGCCGGGGAAGGAGCTAGATGCGCCCATTGCGCAGGAGAGGCAGGAAGGGAAAGAAAAAGACGGGTCAGGATAGGGAAATCGGCCTTCTAATGGTGGACGTCGATTTTAACCTTGCGCCGGCGTTCTTCTCCGGACTTGGGCATGGTGACGGTCAGGATGCCGTCCCGGTAAGTCGCCTTGGCTTCTTCCGGCTTGACCCGGGTGGGCAGGGGCAGGGTGCGGGAAAAAGAGCCGTAAAAGCGCTCGCTGTGCAGGTAGTTTTCCTCCTGCGATGTTTGGCCCCGCTTGAACTGGCCCAGGATGGTCACACTGCTCTCGTCCACCGTCACATCCACATCGTCGTGGCTGTCCAAACCGGGTAGCTCACATTTGGCCACCACTTCGGTATCTGTCTGGTAGACATCCAGACGGGGCAGGTAGGCGGTCGGGGCGGTAAGAGACGGGTACATAAGACGCGGATCGAAGAAAGGGGTCATCTGGTGGTGCAACTGGTTCCATTCCTGAAAGGGCTCCCAGCGGGCCAGCGTCATGGCAGTAACCTCCCGTCGTCATTATCCTCCCTATTGTAGCACGGGTCCAGGCTGCTTATACGGCTTGCCGAATGGAACCGGCTGGCATATGATAGAGGCTGGAGATGACCGGCAGACGGAGTTGGGACCAAAGTTGACCAGACTGTTCGAATTTCAGGCCATCAGCTACTCTCTGGGGAGTGGCGCCGGTCGCCGGGTCATGGTTTCCGGTACCGCCGGCGAGGGAGATGTCCTGGTGGTGCAGGGACCCAGTGGGGCCGGCAAGACCACCCTGCTGCGCATCCTGGCCAGGCTTGCACCCTGCCCGGGCGGGGAAGCCTTTCTGGCGGGTGAAAGCTGGCGCCAAATACCGGGCCCGGTCTGGCGGAGTACGGTGCACTGCCTGGCGCAGAAACCGGTCTTTTTTGACGGCACGGTGGGGGCCAATCTGGCCATGCCCTTTGAAACGCGTCTCATGCGGGCCGGAAGACCTTTTGACCCGGGCCTGGCGCGGCATAGGATGGACGAGTTGTTGTTGCCGGCGGGCCTCTGGGATCAGGATGCCCGAACCCTGTCCGGCGGCGAGGCGGCCCGGGTGGCCCTGGTGCGGGCGCTGGCGCTGGACCCGCGTGTTCTGCTGCTGGATGAGCCGGCAGCCGCCCTGGATACGGTCTCGCGGGAAGCCCTGTACCGGGTGCTGGCGGGGTGGTTGCAGGGGGGAGTCCGGGCGGCTCTGCTGGTTAGCCACGGCGAGGGTTATTCCGGCCTCGACCGGGTGTCCTTCCTGACAATTGAGGCACAAGAGGGGGACTGAAAGTGGCATACACGGTCATACCCATTTCCAATCTCCAACTGGCCTTCACCGTATTCCTGGTCCTGATAGCGGGTGCCGTTTCCGCCCTTTTAAGACTGGGGCTGCTACGCAGCCTGCTCTGGGGCACCGTCCGGACCTTTGTCCAGCTTACCCTGGTCGGTTACGCCTTGGCTTACATCTTTGCCGTTAACAACGTTTGGCTGGTGTGGGCCGTGATAACCCTCATGTGTTACATCGCGGCCTGGACCGCCGTGCGTAGGACGCCCGGAGTGGCCGGCGATCATTCATGGCTTTCTTTCGTGGCCATTGCCGCCAGCACTTACCTGGTGGGGACCATCGTGACCGTGCTGATCATCGCTCCCCATCCCTGGTATGAGGCCCGGATAGCCATTCCCATCTTCGGCATGATTTTGGGCAACACGATGAACGGCATAGCGCTGTCTCTGGAGCGTCTCCACAGCGGTGCCCGGGCCCGGGCGGGGGAAATAGAGGCCATGCTCACCTTCGGGGCCACACCGTGGGAGGCGGTTCGTTCCATCGTGCGGGAAGCCATCCGGGCCGGTATGACTCCCACGATCAACTCCCTGATGGTGGTCGGGCTGGTCAGCCTGCCGGGCATGATGACCGGCCAGATTCTCGGGGGCGCCGACCCCCGGCTGGCCGTCCGTTACCAGATAGTGGTGATGTTGATGATTGCGGCGGCGGCCGCCATGGGGTGCCTTATCCTGGTCGGTCTGTCCTATAAGAAGCTTTTCACCGGAGACGGGGCTTTGCAGCCTTTTGTGCTGCAGAGCAGGGAGTAGGGGGCAGGGCGTTAGGGCCCGCCAAATCCAACCGGGATCAATGTGGTCGAACGGGCCCATTTCGTTGTCCTTCGGAAAGTCTGGCTGATCCGGATTGGACGGTCGGTTGAGTTATATCATTTAATAACTTTATGCGGGTAAGACGAAATACTTATAAACAGTATCTTCCACGCAAGTTTACCAAATATTCTGCTTGCAAATTTGGCTGGTTTGCCTTATGGTTAATTTAGAAATTGATGAGATGCCTCGGCTCCGGCAGATGGTCGTCGATCCACCAACGCGGTGCGCGGGCCTGCTTTGCCCGATTCACGGGTGTACGGAACCAGGACGACGAACCTATGTTCGGGCGATGGATGATGGGACCGTTATCTTATGCTAGATTGGCAGCGCGCCGGCGGGGGATGATATACTGCGAGCAAGTGGTATTTGATACCTATTGGTCTACTGACTGCTTGGGATCAAAGGGTTGGACCCTTTTAGAGAGAAATAAGATCTCCTAGTCGCAGTCACTTTGTCAATTGCACCAGGGGGGATGGGGTTGGTTAAGGCAAAGGTGTTCGCGGGTGCCTGCGGTTTTACCAGCGTGATTCGCGTGGACAGGACGGACAAGATGAAGGTAAAGGTGAAAATCATAAGTGCCTGTCAGGATTTGCGGGCATTAAACCCTGAAATGGAGGACATCGACTGCAGCCGTGGAGTATTCGGCAAGATGAATGAATCCTTGATTTACGTTATTGCCAGCCGGAAACTGAAGCACCCTGACTGTCCCATACCTTGCGCCATTATTAAGGCAATTCAGGTCGAACTCGGTGGTGCCATACCCAAAGACGTAGTGATTAGTTTCAAGTAGAAATAATAAGCCTGAGGATTTGTCGGCTAAAGTCGCCGAATTTTAACAGCCCAGATACAGCTGACGGCATTGTGCTTGGGGGGGGGATCCGTGAATGCCGGTATTGCTCGTTCTCCGAGCTTTTTTGGCCGGGAAAGGGCAACGACAAAATTTTTCCCTATTGCACTATTTGACCTTATGCATATATCTAGTGGCTGATTTTACTCAGATTTAACTTGCAAATTTGGCTGGTTTGCCTTATGTTTACTTCACAAAGATACAGCGGCATTGTTGGCTTGGGCTGGGAGTGTTATCCACCTGTAAGTGTAACTTATCTGTATGACACCGCATCAGCCTGGTCCAGGCGGGGCAGAAAACGGACCACGCCAGTCCACTGCGGACGATCGCCAAGGAATCGGGTTTTACCAGGGAGGTGGGACCGATACAACTCGGACAAAAGATTCGGGACTTCCGCAAGGAGCGGGGGATTACGCTTACCGACCTGGCCGGACGCCTGGATATTTCCCCGTCCTATTTAAGCGCAATGGAAAGGAATATTCGCAACCCCTCCGTTCCGATGCTGAAAAAGATCAGCGAGGAGTTGAATATTTCGGTCGTTTACCTGGTCGGTGACGCGGACGACGCCGTCACCGCTGAAAAGCTCCGTTTTATTCGGGAGAGCAGGGGTCTTTCGGCCGAAGACCTGGCTG
Organism: Spirochaetia bacterium; assembly: GCA_035530395.1. GTDB lineage: Bacteria > Bacillota > Desulfotomaculia > Desulfotomaculales > JAJYZD01 > JAJYZD01. The sequence goes on along the minus strand of DATKUX010000073.1, from coordinate 7,290 downwards.
AAATCAGTGATCTGCCGGTTATCACCCTGCAAAAGTTCGAGAAAGGAGAGAGTGCTCCCGGGCTGGAGGACCTCAAGAAACTTTCCACCGCTTTAAACGTTACCATCGGTTATTTTTTAGCGGGCGAAAATCAGAACAATCTTGGATACCGCGTGCGTAAGCTGCGCACCATGCAGGGATTGACCGAGACTACATTGGCCGAACGGGCCGGGGTCACCTCCGGTCTGATAAGTCAGATCGAAAACGGCCAGACCACCCCGTCTTTGGAAACGCTGGAGAACCTGGCCAGGGAGCTGTACACCTCGGTCGGCTACCTGCTCATGGAGCAGCAAAACGTAGAGGACTTGCTCGCCGGTCTCAGCAGCGACGTTTTGGAAACCCTGGGCGATCCGAAAGTGCAATCCGTCTTGCGGGCGGCCCGCGGGTTCAACGACGCCGATTTCAGATTTATAATTGACTTTATCGATTTATTAAAACAAAACCGGATTACTCACCATTAATCCTTTTCTCGAGAAAACGGCGACAGGGTTACGCCTGCAAGAGCTGAAGATGGAGGGGAAAGCATGTCCTTGTGGGAAAAAGAGGAACAAAGCCTTCTCTACCGGTTGAGAAATGCCGTCATCTACTTTGATGGTGACGAAATGTTGAGCACAGCCAAGGAATGTATTACGAGCGGTTTTGATGTCAATAAGGCGATTTTCGAAGGCCTCTTACCTGGGATCCAGGAAGTCGGCCGCCTGTACGAGGAACAAGTTTACTTCATCCCCGAAATGCTCCTGTGTTCGGAGGTGTTATACCTTGGGCTGGATCTGTTTAGGCCTTATGCTCAAAAGAGGGATATAGGGATTCGCGGCAAGGTGTTGATCGGGGTGGTATGTGGAGATATCCATGATATTGGCAAAAATATTGTCAAGATGATGCTGGAGACTTCTGGTTTTGATGTCTATGACTTAGGGCGTGATGTGCCTGTGGAGAAATTCCTTATTCAGTCGAGGATAATCGAGCCCGATATTGTCTGTCTGTCCACAATGATGACAACGACTTTACTGAATATGAAGGAGACAATCAAGTATTTGAAGGATACCAAGCCGGATATAAAAATAATGGTAGGCGGCTGCACGGTTACAGTCAACATTTCCAGACGTTTGGGAGCAACCGGTTATGCCCCCAATGCCTATCAAGCCTTGAAAACCGTGATTAACATTCTGTCGGCGGGGAAACTGCCGGCCAACGGCGTACTGGCCAGGGGGCCCGGCCGGGTGGATTGCGTCTGAATCGAACGGGCCCAAAATAGTCGCAATTGTCTGGCTCCTCATGACCATCGGTGAGTTCAGGTGTAATATCGGAAGTCGAGTGCGGGTGCCCGAGAGGGATCTTCAGGGCCGGGCGCCGGCGGACATGCTTTGGATCCACAGCCCAACGGGGCTTGGGGATCGTCCTTGCCCCTCTCACAAGATCCCGGCGAGGCTGGATGGGCGCGGTTATTCTGAGACCCGGCTGAACATCGTCATTGGCCGGGATTGGCCGGGTAAGGTAGTCATGTCCCGACAAAACATATGTTTGACCCTTTCAAGCTCACTGTCATTCTATCCTTTCCTCGTTCTTCCCTCTGCCGTTAAACCGGCATTTCCTACCGCTCAGCAAAGTAAATCAACTAGTTAAGGGAAAGCAATTTACAGCAAAGCCGGTTTAAAGTAGACTAATGCCACGGTCGGAGGGGTGTCAATATGATTTTAGTACAAGTGCATTGATCTTTCACAACGTTTACAAAATGGGCAATTCAAAATTGCCCTTACCTTCGAACGCATGTTTCGGGGAGGTGAAGTATTTGTCGGGATGAAGCCACAGGAGTCGTGTCTCAGGCCGTGCGTGATTCTCTTAAGAAGGAGGTAGGAAGATGGCGAAACAATTACTTATTGATGCCATCCACGGGAAGCGAACCCCCACAGCTCCATGGGTCCCGTACGCCGGTGTGCATGCAGCCTTTCTGATCAACGAGCCGGCGGACAAGTTCCTGCAGGATCCCCAGCTTCTGGCCAAGGGTGTTGTGGAAGCAGCCAGGATATACAAAGCGGATGGAATTCCTCTGGCCTTTGACCTGTCCATCGAGTCGGCGTCCATCGGTCTGGACATTAAATGGTGGGGGGACAATGTACCCTCCGTTCAGTCGCATCCGCTTTCCGACAAGAGTGTGGCGGAAGCCGGTCTTAAGGTCCCGGGGCCGGAGGTTGGCCGCTGGCCGGTGCTCATTGAGGCGGCGAAGATCGCCAAGCCTCAGTTGGATGAGATGGATTGCGCGTTGATGGGTCTGGCCTGCGGACCCCTGACGCTTGCCAGTCACTTGGCTGGGGTGAGAATCTTCACCGATGTTTACAAGAACAAAGCCAAGGCCCATGCAATTCTCAGTTTTTGTGCAGACGTCGTTGAAAAATCGTGCGAAATCTACGCAGACATGGGCTGTGATATCGTAGCCATAGTCGACCCTGTGGCTTCCCAGATTAAGAACGAGACCTTCCTTGAGTTCGTCACTCCTTACTGCCAAAAAGCAATCAGCATGATTCACGCGAAGGGGAAGACTTCCACCTTCTTTATCTGCGGGGACGCTACCAAGGTTATGGAATCGGTCTGCAAGATCGGAACCCACGGCTTTGCCATTGACGAACAGTTGAACATGAATTTTGTTCGTGATCTGGCCATTAAGCATGGTGTCGGTTTCGGCGGCAACCTCAAGTTGACCCTGGCCCTTTCGCTGGGCATATTGTCACCCCGGGAGGATGCTATCGTATCCCTGGCCGCCGGAGGCACGCAGGGATTCGTCTTCGCCCCTGGGTGAGACATGCCGTATGATGTTCCGTTGGAACACATGATGCAAGTCCTCGAGGCCAAAGAGTGGTACGAACAGTATTATGCCAAGTATCCCAAATCGTGGTAGGGAGGAGGGGGTATTATTGGCCGAGCAGAAGATCAGGATTGACGTACTCACTCTGGACAGCGTTCAGTGTGCCGCCTGCGGGTATATGATGGAATCCATTGCCGCCATGCCCGAGGATATTCAGGCCATGATCGAGTATAAGGAGTGGTCGATCAAGAACAAAGCCGGGATCGGTAAGTTCCTTGAGCTCAACGGAAGGGTTCTGCCGACGATCACTATTGAAGGTGACCTGGTTTTCGAGAGTATCATTCCCCAGTACGAGGAATTGATCGACGAACTGGCTGCCCGGGCGCCGAGCCCTGAGATGGCTGAGAGGGTCAAGTCCTTAAGGGATCTGGGCTTCAATTTCGATAATATCAAGAAGAATCTGGAGAAGGCCGGCTCGGGACTCTTCACGAGAACCGACTCCTGACGGCTTTCGGAAATCCGGTAAGGTGAGTTGATTCGGATGGGGGACCAGAACCTTTCGTACTGCTACGCTGTCGGGCCGTTAGAGGTTTTCGGTCCCCCTGTTTTTTAACCGGTTTACCTGGAGACTTGTATAAGGGTGATGGACGATAAATGAAGATGCCTAAACTGCAGGAAGATCAGTTGCATAGCATTGTGGGCGAGTTTATGGGTACCTTCATCCTCGTATTTTTTGGTTGCGGTTCCGTCGCCGTCACCGTCCTTTTCAAGGCCAATACGGGTATATTTCAGGTCGCGGCCGTATGGGGCATAGGTGTAACCCTGGCGATTTACGCAACCCGGCATCTTTCCTGTGCCCACCTGAATCCGGCCGTCAGCGTGGCCATGGTTATGGCCGGGCGGATGGCTCCCGGAAAATAGCCGGCCTATGTCGTCAGCCAGTTGAGCGGGGCTTTTGCAGCCGGTGCATTCGTCTATGTTCTTTTCTCCGGCCAGATAGCGGCATTTGAACGAATCAACCATATTGTCAGGGGATCTGCCGGATCCGTGCAAACCGCCATGATCCTCGCCGATTATTTTCCCAACCCCGGCGGCCCGTTTCTGGGGAAAGTGCCGCTGTTCACGGCCTTCCTGGCCGAGGCGACCGGAGCCTTCGTCCTGGTAATGATGATTTTTCTCCTGACCGAGGGCTGCAATGTGGGTAGACCCACCAGCGATACGGCCCCGGTTCTGATAGGCTTGACCATCACTGCGTTGATCGGTGTCCTGGCCCCCCTGACGCAGGCCGGCCTCAACCCGGCCCGGGACTGCGGTCCCCGCCTGTTCGCCTACCTGGCCGGTTGGGGTCCGGCGGCAATCCCGGCCCCGCACGACGGCTTTTACATATATATTGCCGGTCCCCTCGCAGGGGCGGCCGGAGCCGCCATGTTGTTCGCCAGGATTATCGAGCCGTTAATGAAAAGCAAGGCTAGGAGTTGCGGCTGTAGCTAAGAATCATCTCAGGAGGGGTACGCGTGGACGGGAAAGTGCAAATAAAGGTATTGGTTTTCGGCCCCACACCCTCGTGTGCGCGGTGCAGGCAGGCCGAAAAGGAAGCGCGCGAAGCTGCGGCCAAGTTTCCTCCTAACCAGGTGCTGGTGGAAAAACACGATGCCGTTTCCGAATTGGCGCGGACGTTCCAAGTCTACATGACCCCGACCGTAGTGATTAACGGCCGGGTTGCCGCGGTAGGTCGCGTACTTCCGATGGCTGAACTGGTCGAGATAATCGCCAGGGAGTTGGTGCAGTGATGACGGTCAGGATGGAGGTTTTCAGCGGGAGCCCCCCATGCCCGGGTTGCCTGGAGATAGTGAAGCTGTGCGAAGCTGTGGCCGGAGAGTACGGGGCGGAAATCGAGTTTGCCAAATACATGGGCGAAGAAGGTCTGGACAAATTCAACGAATATAATATGTTTTGCGTTCCGGCGGTGGTGATCAACAGCTGCATAAAGATAGAAGGAGTCGTGCCCAGCCGTAAGACCCTGTTGAACGCTTTGAGGGAGGGATGCTTGTGTCTAAGATAAAGATGGAAGTCTTTCTATCGATACCGCCGTGTTCCGGCGGGATACAACTGTCCCGTTTGATGGAAGAAATCAAGGCTGAGTTCCCTGACCAGCTGGAGATAACAGTTCACAAAGGCGAGACTGCGCGGCAGGCCGAACTGAAAATATCTTCTTTCCCGGCGTTGGTAATTGGCGACCTTGTGAGAATCATGGGGTTATGCCCATGCAGGGAAACATTGATCAGCGGTCTCAGGGAGTGTGGTCTCGGCTGAATACTGCGGTTTTAGAGTTGATTTACGAGGGTGACCATTGTATTCCCTGCGTTTATATGCTGGAGACGGCGGAGGAGGCACTCGTCGGGTTCGGGGACTCGGTCAAGCTCGAACTGGTATATCTGAGACAACAGGCTGGTGGCCTGAGGTATATGGAATTATCTAATAAGTTAGGTAAACCGGCGCCCATTCCGTCGATATTTATTAACGGCGAATTATACTTTGAAATAACGCCGCCTGTTGAAGATTTACAAAACGTCCTGCGGGAAATCTTGAAATAAGGTGTCCATTATGTTTGTTTACCGGGCGAAAGGGATCTGCCCCTCGGAAATTCATTTCGAGCTGACGGGAAATATCCTGGGCAATGTGCGTTTTCTCGGCGGCGGCTGCAAGGGAAACGCCCAGCTGCTCGGCCGCCTGCTGGAAGGCCGGGATATCGAAAGCTGGATCCCCCTGGCCCAGGGGATCCAGTGCCGCAACGACACTTCCTGCCCGGACCAGTTGGCGCGGGCCATCGACCTGGCTCTTTCCGGAGTTCTCCGTCCCGCGGACGAGATAAGGGTCCTCACGGACGAGGTTTCCCGCCGCAAAGTGGCTGTAATAGCGGAGGTGGCGGAAAATACGGCGGCGCTTGAGGCGGTCGTTCGGGAGCCGGTGGACGTCGTTTATTGCCTGGGCGGCGTTAGCGGGAGAGAAAAAGAAGCTGATCAAATTGTGGAATTTGCCAGACGCCATAAGGTGATCTGCTCAGAAGGTCCCGGGAAACTAACGGTTACGGCCAATGACCCAGAGAACCAAAGTTACCTGGCTGACGCCCCCCACATAATACGGTTTGCACTGGGAACACGCCAGGCCATGGCCTTCTACAGTGGTTTCATTCAGGAAATGGGTTCCTTTTCCGATTATACACCCGGTTCCCTGGAACTGCTCATGGTAGCCAACCTGTCTGATTATCTAAGAAACGAAGCAGTTTTCCCGGCACTGGAAACCATGACTGAGCAGTTCACTTCAGATATCGTCATATTTGGCTCTACCAGGAAGTGGTCCCATGTAAAACTGGGCAAGGTGGACTTTATTAACGTCGGACCGGTGGAGGACGGCGCGGGATTTAAGTACGCCCTGCTCGAATGGGAAGATGATACACTGAAGGTTTCTTTTCAAAACATCGGATAATCGGAGGGATCACAGTGGAAAAGGTAATAGTCGACGTATTACTTACAGACTTCCGGCAGTGAGCGGCCTGCGTCTATATGGCTGAATCGGTAAAGGCTTTACCGAATGAAATACAATCTATTATTGAGGCACGAGAATGGGATATGAGAACTAGGGAAGGAATCAAAAGATTTACAGAACTCAGGGCTAAGTCATTACCTACCATCGCTCTTAACAACGAACTGGTTTATGAGTCTATCATTCCTCCGCAAGAGGAGCTGATAGAGCAGATTATGATACGATATTACGGACAGGAGTGATAAAGTTGGCAAAAGTTCGGCTCGATGTTGTCTGTACCGATCAGTGAGCATCAGGGACCTATATGGTCGAACTGGTAAAGGCTTTACCAGACGAGATCCAGAAAATTATTTCTCCGGCCGTGTGGAACGTCAAAACTGTCGAGGGGATCAGGAAGAAAAAGGAGCTGGGGGTTTCCAATATACCCAGTATAGTTTTGAACGATGAACCATTTTGTCAATCGTTTATTCCTCCGATGGAGGATCTGATTCAGGCAATTCGGGACAAATTCTATAACGGGTAAAGATAAAGCGAGTTTCCGCTGGAGGGCATTGGGCATGTACCTAGAGCAGGTATCCATAAACGGTTTCAAGTCTTACGCCACAGAGGCCATAGTTGCCTTTAAATCGGGCATAGCCGTTATAGTCGGCAATAACGGCGTAGGTAAGTCCAATATACTCGATGCTATTACCTGGGCATTGGGAGAAGATGATGTCAGCCGCCTTCGGGTCGGTGGTGCAGAGGAGTTGCTCTTCTGCGGGACCAAGGAGTACCCCCAGGCAGAAATGGCCAAGGTGACTTTGCTTATTAAGCATGGACCGGCCATGGAGGCGCGGAGGACGGAAATTGCCAGAATAAAGCACAGGTCCGGCGCCGATTGCTACCTGGTTGACGGCAAGGAATATGCT
>DATKUX010000072.1:0-6443 GCA_035530395.1 Spirochaetia bacterium | reverse complement strand
AGCCAGAAAACCAACCGATCGATGACCAAGCGTCCATCCGTGCCGACCAGAGTAAGGCGTAACCTTGGACGGGTCACTAAGAGGTGCCGGCCAACCCCCCGAAGGTTCTCCCGGCACCCGGTACCGCGGTCAACCCGGACGCTATCGGTTGAAATCCCACAGGGCGCACAAAGAAGACCTACGGTGCCCTCATCAGTCGAACCCCAAAAAGCTTCGCTGATTAGTGTTATTGAGCAATTTACTGATACCCCCTTTTACGTCCAATATAACGGGTTCATCCAGGAAGGTCAAGAAGCCTTGCACTATTTCTTTGTTTATAGGCAAGGGCAATGGCGGAAGAGAGAAAAGGCAGAAGCAGCAAGCACGGAGGGATTGCTAGAAGTAGCTTGCCTAAAAAGTGGCAATGGTTTTTCAGAGTGTGCCGGACCAGCACTGCCCCCTGCTCCGGGCTAACCCCCCGATCCAGCAGCCCCTTACAGAAAGTGTCTCTCAACTGGTGAGGCATGGCCTCAATGCCTGCCAATCACGCAACTTCATCAGCACCCGCTCCCCCGTCCGAGTTGTCATCCTACCTTTCCGACCAAGGGAAATCCATTACCCGGTCACACATCTTGGTCAAAATGCGTGCGCGGAAGGCACATGCAAGAGGCCCCCGGGAAACCCAGGAGGCCTTGATAATAGTGGCTTTTGGTGTCGGAGACGGGACTTGAACCCGTACGTCTTTCGACACACGCCCCTCAATTGGACGCGTATGAAAAACACCCACAAAACCACCCTCAATCCCTGTCAGGCAAGACCTTCAGCGATTTGACCACCGCGACCGCCGGGGATACCAGAAACACAGGATCCCCCCTGTGGCGCTGCGCCCAAAGGGCGACCAGGGCCACACAAAGGGCGGTGTTGCGCCCGATTAGACGACTTTTTAGCGGGGTCGGCGGGATAAGTTTGGCCTGGCGCGGCAGTCGCCTCTGCCCTACTCCAGGCCATATTCATCCACTAACCGTTCCACCACTTGTTGATATTTCCCGTGGCGTCCTCAGAGCGACCGGCCTACCGGGCGGGCCATCTGCCGCAACGTCGTCCGCTGCTCTAATTGAGTCGATTGGTCATTGCGATTGTCAATGGGCCGGGAACAAGACCGGCCGACCAACAGGGTCTGATGCTCATCCCTCGATCCTTTCGACCGTTATTGCCGGCAACAGTTTCTCCACATCGGCATAAGAGAACATTTGTGTCCCGGGTTTGGTCGCTGTTGCGGTTCCGCAAGCCACGCCCAGCCTTAAGGCCTCCCCGGCGCTGGCGCCCTTCATGAGCCCGGCCAGCAAACCGGCAACCATCGAATCGCCTGATCCCACCGTGGATATGACGGGAACTTCGGGAGGCCGGGCATAGTAGGTACCCCCGTCAGCTACAAGGACCGCCCCCTCCCTATCAATGGAAACACAAACATTGGCTACCCCTTCCTTGTGTAAAATTCCGGCCTCCCTGACGACGTCCTGCAAGGTGGGCAGGGTGATTCCAAAAAGTGTTTCCAGTTCGTATTTGTTTGGTTTGATAAGGTAGGGCCCTGCAGAAAGAGACGCCTGAAGCAAGCTGCTTTGAGCATCGACCACGGCCCGGGCCGAGTTGTCCGTCAACTGCTTTGAGAGATGGGCATAAATGTTACGATGCACCCCTGGTGGGATTGAGCCGGACAGCACGCCAACCCCGTTCCGGCAGTGACTGACGAATTCTTCGGTTAGTTCCTTCAACGGCCGAGGGCCGATCACCGGGCCTATTCCATCAACCTCGTATTGAAGAGAAGGTTTATCGGTCAGAATAGTCATGTTTACACGTGTTTCACCAGCAACTGTTATTGCATGCCAGTGGTCCAGATGGTTAGCCAATAGTTGTTTGACAAAATTACCAATGTCTCCGGGTATAATGGCAAAAACGTGTACTTCGATGCCCAGGGTCTGGAGTCCCTTTGCAACGTTAATACTGTTTCCGCCGGGATCATAGCGGAACTTTGATGCGTGCGCCTTTTGATTGGCGATTAGACTGGGAATAGTATAACTAACATCCAAACTGGGATTTAAAGCTAAAGTAGCGACATTCACCCTAACCACTCCATTCCCCATATTGAAAAACCACAGTCGGCGGGCCTTCATGGGCAAAGAGACGGAGCACTTAAATTAACGCCTCACTACGTTCGGCGCCTTTCTAATCTACACATTTCAACGTTCCACCACAGTTGCAGTACTTCACCTAAGGCATCACTCACGGGAGAACTCATCAAAAGCAGCTTCTCAGCCCTGCACGCTGGCCGGTCCGACCAGCGTTGCCCGAAGCGAAAACCACTTCCGGCACTTCGGAGCCCCAAACAGGGTTTTCTAATCGCTCGTTTCCCCTGCCTCCTGCCTGACGGATTCCGGTATCAGATCGCCGACCCGGCCGGTGGCAAGGCATATATTGGTATCGGCAGCCCCGTAATAAACTAGGATTTCGTCCCCGGCGTCCAGCACTTCCTTGTCAGTGGCCGGCACCGCGCCGCAGGTGAAAACGATATTGGGCACCCAACTCTCCCCTTCCTTGCCGATCTCGTACTCGGTTTCGGGAGAGAGGACCGGATTCGGGGAACGGTAGAGCAGTCGCTCCGGATTGGCGAGATCGGCCAGGATAACCCCCAGGCGGTACACCCTGTTCCGGTCGACGCCGTGGTAGATAAGCAGCCAGCCGTATTTGGTCTTGATGGGCTGGGAACCCGCTCCCACCTTCAAGGAGTCCCACATCGATCCCGAACGCGGACCCAGGATGATGGAGTGTATTTTTTTGGAAGCCGGAAACTTGAGATCATCCAGGTGCGACACCCAGATGCTGGGCTCTATCCGGTGATAGATAATATATTTACCGTCTATTTTTTCTGGAAACAGCAAGGCGTCCTTGTCCCAGATGTCCTGGACGTTTTGGAAGGCGGGGCCCTTCCTTTCCCATTGGTCAAACCTCTTGTTCAACAGGTCATCCAGCCCGATGGCGGCAACCGAGACCTGGGCCAGGACACCGCCGTAGGCCGTGTAAAGCATGTATATCTTGTTGTCTATTATCGTCACCCGCGGGTCTTCGACACCTTTTGTCTCCGTCGGATCCTGCGGTCCGAATACAGGCTCCGGCAGCCTCTCCAGCACGTTGTAGCCGTCCGTCACGGCCAGCCCGATCCGCGACACCGCATCGTCTCCGAGCGCCCTGTAGAGAAGGTAGACCCTGTCCTTTACCCGGATGGCCGCCGTGTTCAAGACGTACTTGCTTTCCCACGGATGCCCTTTGATCGGGCTCAGCACCGGATTGCCCGCGTACCTGACGAGGGGCTTCGCAGGCGGGTAATCCTGCGACTCCTGCACCACTACAGTCACATCCTTTGACCTTATGCCCAGAAGGACGTCCAAAAGGCTTTCACTGGCCCTGCCCTCGCCCAAGAGCTCGACCACCATCTTCATGATCTCGCCGGGGTCGTAGCCCAACTCCTTATATATCTCTTCAAGGAAGTCGTGGTTGAACCACTTTTCCTCGACATGGCTGGAAATCGGGGTGGGGACGCCCTTTCCGCACTTGTAGCTGTAACTGGCCCAACTCCAGACCGAACAAGGTAGAAAAGTGCCGTCGGCAAGGACCTGGCTCAAGCCATAGCCGTCGCACATAATTTTTATCAACCGGGCCCTTTCGTTGTGGCCGGCAGCCTCCAGGTTCTGGGCCAGGGCCCGGAACTGGCTGACCAGCGCACGGTGGTGGAGGTTTTCAAATATATTGTGGGCGGAGAAGGCCACGGTTTCGCAAAGCTCAACCAGGGAGTTGTGAATCTTGCCACCTAGATGTTTTCTCTCTTTGGCGTAGGTTCGCCAGAGGGTGTCGTAGTTTTGGGCCATCATGATGTGCCGGGCCACACAGAGGGAAAAGTACAGCTTCGCGTAATTCCCCCCTATACCTTTCTTCAAGGGCGCGACCACAATCCTAGCAGTGAGCTTGTTGAAGTCGGAGATATTCCCCATTTCCACCGTGCCACCCAGCATCTGCCCGCCCAGTATGATCGGCCTGATCTCCACCTCGCCCATGCCGTCCGGCCGCAAATTGTCCAGCATCCACAGAAGCGCCGACCGGTCTCCGTAATTCCTGGTATCAACCAGGTTGGCCAAGCTGACGGCATCCCTGACATCCATTTTCTTAATGAGTTCCCTGGAAGTCTTGTATCCCGCCGGGATCATGACGTTGAGCGGCGGGAACCGGAGCAGCATCTCCCGCAAGACCTCGTCTTTGATGGAAAAAGTCATGGGAGGCTGGAAAATACGGAAAAGACCGGCCACCGTCTGCCTGGTTCCTTCCTCTGTGTACAGGTTCCCCGGTAGCAGCCATTCCATAGTTTTTTCCAGTTCACTCATGAATTCTTCCATGCGCCTGATTATCATTCTGGAGCCGGCGTTTTCCGAGGTCTCCAGCCCGCTGCGGACAAAGCGGCTGAAAGCTTCCTGATAGCGGCCCTGGAGGCGGTTTAACATCTCCTCCGATGACATAACCTTGCCCTGCCGCCCCTCTATTCTTTTAGGCAGGACAGTGGGTGCGCCCGGTATGAATTCCAGGTAGTCGACCGGAGTGCAGACCGGCTTCATTTCCTGGGCCTTCTGCTCCCAGGTCAGCATGAACTGATCCCTCAACCTTAGGAAATCTTGTTTTTGTTCTTCTTTTGCCGAAGCCACCTCACTTGAGACAATGGAACTTATATCGACGTTCTTGATGCCTTTCAGTTGTTCCTCCACGGACTGAATATGCTCGATGAAGCCGGACACCCTCCCGCTGAAGGCAAAAGTGAGGGCGCTTAGCAAATCGTCCCGGCCCACGCCGGGGACAAACCAGTACTTGAACAGCACGCGGTATACGATCTCGGACCAGATCTTCCCTTCGATGAGATCTTTATCCGGTATCGACTCAATGTCCCCGATGCCTTCGTAAAGGCATTCGTAATAAGCGGAATCATAAATGCTCTTGTCCTGGACGTAGCTTTCCCTGAACAAGGTCACGTCCCGGCTGGGAAAGACCGGCTTGTGTGGCCCGTCACCGGTCTTGCTGCCGTAAATATCGGGCGTCCTGATGATGAACCTGCTGCCGACCCAAGAGTCTTCATCCCTCTTTATGCATGTAAACAACGATCTGGCGACTTCCTTAAAATTGGACTTCAGTTTTTCAAGCGAGATTTCTTCCCGCCTGGCGCCGAGTTCCACCTTGCAGATGTTTTTGTTCCAGCGCATGGCCCGGCTTACCAGCCAGGGGTCGATTCCGAACCCCTGCGTGATGTCGGTCCAAAATTTTATGTCGGCGCAAAAATCCGCCACGGTATCGTGGGATATGGCATAAACACCGCTCAAGGAACCCTTGAGGCAGTACCCGTAAAATACCTCCAGCAGCGGGGCCGTGAACAAGCTTTCCAAAAGGTCCTCAAAATAGTGCCCCTGGAAAGATGTTACCACGAAGTCATATTCTTTCCCGATGGGCTCAATAAGGCGCCTGATCCAGTCCGGCTGCAGTCCCCTGCCTTCCTCCCGCACTAGGTCGGCCGCAAAAATAACCGCATCCGCCTCGAGCCTATCGGCTATCTCCAGGATCGCCCTTATGCCGGTGCCCCTGCCGTTGCACCCGGGCTTCATCAGGAAAGCGAGGCAGGGGGCCTTCAAATCCAGGCCCCTGACGAGTTCCAGCGTCCCGGCGCCTGCGGGATCCCCCACGCAGACTATCAGAGGCTTGCGCACGTCCGGAAGGCCGGCCAGCCCCTCGTCCAGCACATTCAGTATCTCAAGCAGGCTATCCTTCTCATTGTGAAAAGGGATCCCGATTACCACATCCACTTCATTAAACGCCTTGGCCTGCTCAACGGCATCCTTGATGCTCCCTTTGAAAAGTGCCTCCAGATCTTCCGGCCGCTTGACAGCCATGCTCAAAACTCCCATCAGACAACAATCAATTCGGTGCCGGAAACCGTGTTCCCGCTCTCCCCGTGGCCGGTTTCCTTTACTGTTTTCGCCCGGCCCCGCTTGCGCCCCAGATTCTTGCGTATACTGACATCCTTCAGGCAGGTCAGCCCCAGGGCGAACGACAGCACCGATTCCGCCCCGCTATTGGCGTTGCTGCCGGCCTCGGTGAGACCGTCCAGAGGATAGTCATCATCCAGGTTATACACCGGCACCCCCAGGCGGTTATTGCCGAAAAACCAGCTGAAGGCCTTTTTCGCCAGGTCCCGGTAGTCTTGCTCACGGGTCTGGTGCAGGGCCTCGCAGTAGGCTTCCACCAGGCAACCGATCTCTATGGGCTGCTGATCAAAGGAGGCCTTCCCCACCCCGTTGACCAGCCAGTTCTTGTTTCCCACTATATCGAAGTAACTGCCGTTATACTGTATGCCGGTAAGGAACTTTAGGGTCGCCAGT
>DATKUX010000071.1:0-14648 GCA_035530395.1 Spirochaetia bacterium | reverse complement strand
GTCGCCGCCGGGTCGCCCGGTTGGTGTCCGGGAATCCAGGAACCCGTCCAGCCTACAGGGTCAGGCAAGCCTGGGTGGCAGCCCCGCTGCCGAATACCGAGACTTCGCCCTTGCCAATGGATGGATGCCCTCCACCTCGGTAGAGGGAGGATTCACTTAATGTCAACGCAGCCGGCACGATAGGGCCGGTAATAATCTCCCAAGGAGGTGTATCGGCGCCGGCACCCCGTATCACGAGGGGGCACGGGCGCCGGGTAGTGGATGAACCTTAGCAGCATCCTGGACCATAATTGCGAGAGGATACCCGCCCGCCCCGCCGTCATTTGCGCCGAAGATGGACTGGTCCTTAGCCACGCCGCTTTCCGGGCCATGGTCAACCGGCTGGCCGGAGCGTTTCGCGACCTGGGCGTCGGCAAGGGCGACCGGGTGGCCATCTTTTTGCCGAACAGCCCGGCCTACCTGGCGGCTTACTTCGCCGCGGTGCGTATCGGCGCCGTGGCCACCCCGTTCAACATCATGTTTCGTGGTCCGGAAATCCGCTATATCCTGAACAACTCCCGGGCTCGTATCCTGGTAGCCGCGCGGGAGGAAGCCGCCGAGCGGTTGCCGGCCATCCGGGCGGAACTGCCCCACCTGGAAAAGGTGATAACGGTGGGGGGGACCTGGGAGGACAGCCTGGATTTCGACCAGCTCGGCACTTACCCCGACGATATGGAACCCGTCGATTGCGCTCCCGGCGACCCGGTAACCATCCTTTATACTTCGGGCACCACCGGCCAGCCCAAAGGCGCCATCCTCACCCACCACAACTTTCTGGCCAACGCGGCCTTAAACGCGTGCCCGGTGCTGCACATCAACGACCAGGACCTTTTCTTCACCGGGACACCGTTTTGTCACATCTTTTTCGTCCTCACCGTGCTTGGTCCGCTGTACACCGGAGCCGGCGTGTTAACGGCCAGGCGGTTTACGGCACCCAACGCGCTGAAATACATAGCCGACTTCAAGGTAACCCACTTTGCCGGGGTGCCCACCATGTATATCTACATGTTGGAAGAATTCACGCCGGAGCGGTACGATTTGTCCTCCTGGCGTTTTGCCCAGTCCGCCGGTGCTTCGATGCCGGCCGAGTATATCAATCGCATCGAGAAGACCTTCGGTGTCGGCTTCTGCGAGTGCTACGGCGCTACCGAAACCAGCTCCACCGTGACCTTCGGGCGCTTGGGCCACGGGCGGCCGGGATCGGTGGGCCTGGTTGCGCCGGGCTGGATGGTCAAAGTAACCGACGGCCGTGGCAATGATGCTCCGCCGGGACAGGTGGGCGAACTGTGGGTCAAGGGCCAGGGGTTGTTCAGTGGTTACTGGGAAAAGCCTCATGACACCGAGGCCGCCTTCCGGGACGGCTGGTTTAAGACCGGCGACATGGGCCGGGTCGATGAAGACGGCTACCACTACCTGGTTGACCGCAAGAACGACATGATCATCTCCGGCGGTTACAACGTCTATCCGCGGGAAGTGGAGGACGCCATCTACGGTCACCCCGCTGTTCTGGAAGTGGTGGTCATCGGTCTACCGGACCCGGTGCTGGGAGAGATACCGGCCGCCTACATCGTCCTCAAGCCGGGCGAACAGGCTACCGCCGAAGATATTAGGGCTTTCTGCAAGGGCATACTCGCCCCCTATAAAGCACCGCGCCGGGTGGAATTCGTGGCCACTTTGCCCAAGGGACCCACCGGTAAGATCTTAAAGCGGATCGTACGGGACCAGATCCTCTACCCGCCCCGCAGCTGAACATGGCGGCGCAACAGACAGCCTTGACAGCGTCCCGGTCCGGCCATATAATTGAACCAGCCAACTTAATACGTGCTAGGGGTGCCGCAAGGCTGAGAGAGACTGGTCTCAACCCTTCGAACCTGAAATGGATAATTCCATCGTAGGGAAGCAGGTGCACTCAGCACAGTTCATTGCTTATCCTAGCGGATAAGCAATTTTGTTTTGTAGGGAAGTGAAGCGATGCAGGTAACGGTTAACGGTAAGACCGAGGAAATCCCAGCCGGCATTTCGGTGGCGGAATACCTCGACCGGCGGGAAGTAGGGCGGGACTCCCTGGTCGTGGAGTTAAACGGAACGGTACTGACCAGGCCGGAGTGGCCGGCCCGGATTTTAAACACGGGCGACCGGCTGGAAGTCGTGCGCTTCGTGCAGGGGGGTTAGGGTATGGATGATTTACTGGCTATCGGCGGACAAAAGATTGCAAGCCGCCTTTTTCTGGGAACGGGCAAGTTTTCCGCCAACCGCTTCATACCCCTGACCGTGGAGGCTTCGGGCGCGCAGGTGGTGACCGTGGCCCTGAGAAGGGTCGACTTCGATCATGCCGAAGAGGATGTGGCCTCTTTCGTGCCCCCTACCTGCATCCTCATGCCCAACACGTCAGGAGCCCGCAACGCCGGAGAGGCCGTCCGCCTGGCCCGGATCGCCCGGGCCGCCGGTTGCGGCAACTGGGTCAAGATCGAAGTGATCGACGACCAGAAATACCTCCTGCCGGACAATTACGAAACCCTCAAGGCCACCGAAGTTCTGGCCGCCGAAGGGTTCGTGGTGCTCCCCTACTTCAGCCCCGACCTGACGGTAGCCCGCCGCCTGGAGAAGGCCGGCGCAGCCGCCGTAATGCCTCTGGGCTCTCCCATCGGCTCCAATCGCGGCTTGCGCACCGAAGAACTGCTTAGAATCCTCATTGCGGAAATAAAGGTGCCGGTAATCGTGGACGCCGGCATCGGCCGGCCCTCCGAGGCAGCCTACGCCATGGAAATGGGAGCCGCAGCCGTTCTGGTCAACACGGCCATCGCCACCGCCCAAGACCCGCCGGCCATGGCCCGGGCCTTCGGGCAGGCGGTTGCCGCCGGACGGACGGCCTACCTGGCCGGCCTGCCGGAAACCTCGGACCTGGCCCGCGCATCCTCACCCCTGACCGGCTTTCTGTACGAATAATAGGTTGGAGATAGAGATGAGCTTTTACAGCGTGGTATCGGATTATCAAGGAGCAGGCTGGCCCCTGGGGGAGCCTGGTACCCCGGAAGTCAGCCGGGCGCTCTCAAGCGGCCGCCTGTCCCCTGCCGACTATTGGGCGCTTCTCAGCCCGGCGGCAAGCGAACATCTGGAGACAATGGCCCAAAGGGCCCACCGGTTGACCGTCCAGCATTTCGGCCGGGTCATCTTTCTCTACACCCCCCTCTACCTGGCCAATTACTGCGACAACGCCTGCGTCTATTGCGGCTTCAACCGGGGCCATACCCTGCCCCGGAAAAAACTTACCCTGGCGGAAGTCGAGGAGGAAGCGCAACTTATCGCGGCCACCGGCCTCCAGCACATCCTGATCCTCACCGGCGGATCGCGAAAGAATTCCCCCGTTTCGTACATCGCCGATTGCGCCCGCCTTCTGACCCGCTACTTTTCTTCCATCTCGATCGAGGTTTACGCCCTGACGGAAGAAGAATATGCCTGTCTGGCCGCCGCCGGCGTGGACGGCATGACCATGTTCCAGGAATGCTATGATGAAGACTCCTACGCTCCCTTGCACCCCTCCGGGCCCAAGGCCAACTACCGCTTTCGTCTGGAAGCCCCGGAACGCGCCGCCAAAGCCGGCTTCCGGTCCATTACCGCAGGCGCACTGCTCGGACTGACCGACTGGCGCCGGGAAGCCTTCCTGACCGGCCTCCACGCCTGGTATCTGCAGGAGACCTATCCCGGGGTGGATGTCAGCCTGGCCTTGCCCCGCATTCGCCCCCAGTTGGGCGGCTTCGAGCCGCCCAACGCCGTCAGCGATGCCGACCTGGTCCAAATCCTGACGGCCTTGCGCCTCTTCATCCCCCGCGCCGGCCTCACCATCTCCACCCGGGAAAGCGCCAACTTCCGCGACAACCTGCTCCGGCTCGGCGTGACCCGCATGTCGGCCGGCTCCTGTACCGCGGTGGGCGGCCGCACGGATAGCGAAGGACAGGCCGCTGCCCAGTTTGAAATCGCCGATGAACGCGATGTAGCCCAAATGAAGGCCATGATCACGGCCCAGGGGTACCAGCCCGTATTCAAGGACTGGCACCCGTTGTGAGCGGGCTGACCGACGCCCTGGCCCGCTACCTCGGGAACGGCGCCCTGACCAGGGTCCGGACCACCCGGGTGGGTATTGCCGGCGCCGGCGGCCTCGGCTCGAACTGCGCCCAGTACCTGGTACGCAGCGGTTTTCGCCGGCTTAGGCTGGTGGATTTTGACGTGGTGGAAGCGGCCAACTTAAACCGCCAGTTTTATTTCGCCGCCCAGACCGGCCAAAAAAAAGTGGCGGCCCTCAGGGAAAACCTGCTCCGCATTGAGCCGGACCTGGAGATACAAGCACTGGACGACCGAATCGGCCCCGGCAACGTCCTGGAGCTTTTCGGGGACCTGGACGTGGTGGTGGAAGCCCTGGACCAGGTCCGGGCCAAGGTTCTCGTGGTGGAAGCCCTGCTGGGCCGGGTGGGCTGCCTGGTGGCCGCCTCGGGTCTGGCCGGCTGGGGCGACCCGGATGCCATTACCGTCCGGCGGGTTCGGGAGGACTTCTACCTGGTGGGCGACCTGGTCTCCTCCGTGGGATCGGAGAGGCCCCCTCTGGCGCCGCGGGTCAACGTGGCCGCCGCCAAACAGGCGGATGTAGTATTGAGCTGGGTGTTGGAACGGAAGGGAGAATAGGTGTTGGAGAGTGGCAAACCGTTCCTGCAGGGACTTTACGGTATAACCGCTGCGGAATACTCTCTCGGCCGCACCAACCGCGAAGTGGTAGCCCTTATGCTGGCTGCCGGCATCAGGACCATCCAATACCGGGAGAAGGAAAAACACATGCGGGACAGGTACGGGGAATGCCTGGTCCTGCGGGCCCTGGTCCGCGAGGCGGGCGGGGTCTTCATCGTCAACGACCACCCCGCGCTGGCCCTGGCCGTGGCAGCGGACGGTGTCCACATCGGCCAGGACGACCTGCCGGTGCCGGTGGTCCGGCAACTGGTCGGACCGGACCTGATCATCGGCGTATCCACCCACAGCCCGGCCCAGGCGCAAACGGCCCTGGCCCAGGGAGCGGACTACATAGGAGTGGGGCCGATCTACCCCACCGCCACCAAAAAAGACGTCGTGGATGCCGTGGGTCTTTCTTACCTGGACTACGTGGCAGCTAACATAAACCTGCCCTTCGTGGCCATCGGCGGCATCAAGGAGCACAACCTGGCCGCGGTGACGGCCCGGGGGGCCCGCTGTGCCGCCCTGGTCACGGAAATAGTGGGAGCCCCGGACATCCCGGCCAAGGTCGCTCGCCTGCAGGCTATCATGGCGGGAGCGGTTTAAGGCGGCGGGGAGTGATCCGGGGACATTCTTGCGCCGCCGGAGATGACCCGAGAGGAGAGTGGGGGACATGGAACTTACCGAAGTGATCGGCGCCCGCCGGAGCATCCGGAAATTTAAGCCCGATCCGCTATCGGAACATATGGTTACCGAGCTTCTGGAGGCGGCCCGCCTGGCGCCCTCCGGCACCAACATCCAGCCCTGGCGTTTTGCCGTGGTAAAAAGCGCCGAAATGCGCCAAAAGGTTCAGGATTGCTGCATCTCCCTCAAGTTCCTGGCGGCCGCCCCTGTTATCTTCGTGGCCATGGCCGACCCGCAGGCCCTGCTGACCAGGGCGAAGCGCATGCAGGAACTCGCCGGCCTGGGGGCCTTCACGGACACCGGTCTGGAAGGCCCCCAGGCCACGGCCTATTTCAGCCGGCCCCGCATGGACGAAAACCTGGCCCGGGCCTATCTCTACCTCAACACCGCCATTGCCATCGAGCACCTGGTGCTGCGGGCCACCGACCTGGGCCTGGGCAGTTGCTGGGTGCGCATGTTCGATGAAGCCCGGGTCAGGACACTTCTAGCCGTGCCGGAGCACTTCCACGTGGTGGCCTTGATCCCGGTCGGTTACCCCGACCAGCAACCTCCCGCCCGGCCACGGTTGCCTCAGGGCGAGATCCTCTGGCGAACCTTCTAACCGGCCGGCTGGGTACCCAGTTGCAGGATCCGGTGCACCAGGCGCCTTTTGGAAAACTCACCCAGGGAAATCCAGGTCAACAAACCTTCACGCCCCAAAAGACGCCCGGTGATTTCCTCCTCGCCGTGCCCGGCACAATGCAGGGCACGGGCCTTTTCCCCAAGTTCCAGCAGAAAGTCGCGCTTCCTGGCCAGCATCGTGCGGCCGTCGGCCACCCGGCCGCGGTGGGCACAAAACATGACTGTAAAGTCCAGCCGAAGGACCTTTTCCAGAGACGCAAGCAAAAGTGCCAGGTCTTCGTCGCGGTACAGGTAAACCAGCCGGTCGGCCAGAAAGAGGTCCCCGGCAAATAGCCAACCCTCGTTTTCCTCCAGGAGCACGATGTGATCAGTGGTGTGGCCCGGTGTTTCTACAACTGAAAACCGGTGGCGCCCGGCTTCGAGGTGAGCCGGTACGGGGCGTACCGCGGCCGGCTCCGGCGTGCCCCAGACCACCCTTTCAAAAAAAGGCAGGTGCCGCGACCGGGACAGCAGGGACACGGCATCTGGATGAGCCAGGGGAAAGATGCCCCGGGCGTTCAACAGCGCAGCGTTGCCGGCGTGGTCTTCGTGGTGGTGGGTGAGGACCGCCTGCCCGATGGCCCGAGAGCCGGCCCAGGCCGCAAAGTCCCTCCCGCCCTTATGATGGCAGCTGTCCACGAGAAGTCCCTCCACCCAAAAAGCCCGGCAGGGCATGACCTGCCTGCCCCATACAGTGCCCCAGAGACAGAGTTCCCCGACCCCTTCCGGGTGGGTACAGTAGTGCCCCCTTGTCAACTTTCCGGCCTTCGCCAAAGTAAACAAGTCCCCCTCCGCAGACTTCCCTTCACACCATGATACGCGCTGAGGAAGCCCCCGTCAAACCCCTCTTTGCACCTGAACAATGAGAACCCCGGACGGCTGGATAACACGAGCCCCGGGCCTTCCCCGGGCTGTAGCCCAAGCGGGTTAATCCGTTAGAGTTATCCCTTGGAGTGATAGGTTGGAGTGATTTCCCCCGACTTGGGCCCAGCCGTTTTTGACCCGTTTCGGTTATCTACAACAGAACCGAACCATTGTATAATTCCCGTAATGGCTGGAACATAAGTGGGGGTGCTTTAGCGACCCTTGCCATTTTCCTTCTTTGGGGTCCACTCTTTTAATTGCTTCCATGCACGTAAAAGCACAGGTGCGAGACCAATCACAAATGTTGCGCTCAAGGGATCCGAAAACACGATTCGCTGCTGCGCGGACTTCGCCATGAAGATTCACAGTTCCTACGGCTATTCCGAAGAATACCCCGTAGCCAGGTACTACCGGGATGCCAAGTCGTACCAGATAGCGAGGGCACCACCAACATCCAGAAAGTGATCATCGCTTCCGACGCCATGGGCTACCGAAAGGCTAACCGTTAGGGCAAGACGAGTACAGGGGGAATGCACATGAACGCGTACGAAGAGCTGGCCCGTCGCCGGGACCGGATCCAGGGGATGGGCGGCCCCGCCGCCACGGAGAAACAGCACCGGGCCGGCAAATGGACGGCCCGGGAAAGGATCGCCTACTTTTTTGACCCGGGAACCTTCCACGAAATCGGCATGTTCGTTGGGCACCGCCAGACCAACTTCGGCATGGCCGGCAAGGAAATACCGGCCGAAGGAGTGATCGTCGGCTACGGCAAGGTCAACGGACGGATGGTAATGGTGGCCGCGGAGGATTATACCTCCATGGCCGGAACATTTGGTGAGTACCATGGCCGGAAATTCGCCCAGGCTATTGACCAGGCCAGCGAAATGGGCATACCTTTCGTGGGGATGAACGACTCCGGCGGAGCCAGGCTCCAGGAGGGGATAGACACCCTGGAAAGCTATGCCTGGCTGTTCCGGGCCCAGATCCGCGCCTCGGGTGTCATCCCCCAGATAGCGCTTCTGATGGGACCTTGCCTCGGCGGACAGGCCTATCACCCGGTGATGCAGGATTTTGTCTTCCAGTGCCGCTCCACGGGCTTTATGGGCATCGCCGGACCGGCCTTTGTCAAGACCCAATTGGGCATTGACATCGACCTGGAAACCCTCAGCGGCGTGGAAGCCCACGCCGTTAAATCGGGCTGCACCCACGTGGTGGTAGAAGACGACAAGGATTGTCTGGACCGGGCCAAGGAGTTGTTACAATTCCTGCCCCAGAACAACAGGGAAAAGCCGCCCGGGGAAAAGCCGGGCGAAACCCCCGGAACGGTCCCGGAACTGGACGGCATGGTGCCGGAAAACAGCCTGGAGCCCTATGACATGCACGAGATCATCCACCGTCTGGTGGACAACGGCTACTTCTTTGAGATCATGGCCGAATTTGCGCCCAACGCGATCGTGGGCTTCGGGCGGTTCAACGGCCGCAGCACCGGCCTCGTGGCCAACCAGCCCGACTGGATGGGCGGAGTCATCGATTGCAACGTGGCCGACAAGGTAGCGCGTTTTGTCCGGTTCTGCGACCTGTTCAATATCCCGCTGGTGAACATCCACGATACCCCGGGCTACATGATCGGCCCCGACGAAGACTGGAAGGGCATTCTCCGGCACGGCTCCAAGATGTTGTTTGCCTATATCGAAGCCACGGTACCGAAGGTAAGCCTGATTGTGCGCAAGTCGTTTGCCGGCGCCTATTTGGGCATGTGCTGTAAAGACACGGGGGCCGACCTGGTCTTCGCCTGGCCGGAGGCCACGGTGACCATCGTGGGGGCCGAAACAGCGGCCAGCGTCATTTTCGCCAAGGAGATCAAGACCGCCGCCGATCCGGAAGCGACGACGGCCCAGCGGATCCAGGAATACCGCACCCTTTACGAAAACCCTTATCACGCCGCCGCAAGGGGCTATATCGACGACGTGATCATGCCGTCGGAAACCAGGCAAAAGATCTGTACGGCCCTGGAACTGATGGAGAACAAGTCGGTGACTGCGCCGCGGAAAAAATATTCCAACATCACCCTGTAGCGATACAAATCAGAAAGGGGGCTGGGATCCATGGGTAACGGCAACCACAAAACAGTCAATTCGCCCGTTCCCGGTAAAGTAGTCGAGGTAAAAACGACGGCGGGAGCCGAGGTGAAGCGGGGCGACCTTATGGTAATTGTGGAAGCGATGAAAATGTATAACCGGGTATTGACACCTTTTAACGGCGTTGTTAAAGAAATAGTCGTTTCCGTCGGGCAAAAGGTCAGTACCAGTGACCCTCTGGTGATTATAGAAGCGGAATAACTGCTTCGGGAACCGGTATATGATCCGGCTCCAACCAGGTAGGCAATCCCTGCCGGGTGTCCGCACAGGCATTGACGGTATCGAATATCCGCGAGGCAGCCCCAGCGTTTTTATGGAGGTTAGGCTATGGGATTTCTAAATATCCTGAAGGTGATGGCTGATTCGACGGGTATTCATAACTTTTCTGCCGGCAATATAATCATGATCGGTTTCGGCATCCTTTTCATCTATTTCGGGATAAAAAAGCATTTTGAGCCTTTCCTTCTGGTTCCCCTGGGCATAGGGGCCATTTTGGTCAATATACCCGGCACGGGTTTAATGGACCCGGGCGGGCTTTTGAACTTTAATTACCTGGGGATTAAAAGTGTCATCTATCCGCCCCTTATTTTTTTAGGGGTGGGGGCGATGACTGATTTCGGACCGCTCATCGCCAACCCCAGCACCATTATCCTTGGGGCAGCGGCCCATATCGGAATTTTCATCGCCTTGGTGGGGGCCAAGTTACTTGGCTTTTCGCTCAAGGAAGCGGGGGCCATCGGCATCATCGGCGGGGCGGACGGACCCATGGCGATTTATGTGGCCACCAAACTCGCACCGCAACTTTTAGGACAGGTGGCCGTAAGCGCTTACTCGTATATGGCCCTTCTGCCGCTGATTCAACCGCCGATCATGCGACTGCTCGTGCCCAAACGGGAGCGGGAACTGGCCATGGAACAGGTACGGCCGGTCTCCAGCCGGGCTAAAATTGTGTTCCCCATCATGATGATCATCCTGGTCAACTCGCTTCTGCCGCCCATCGCGCCGCTTATTTCCATGCTGATGCTGGGCAACCTGATCAAGGAATCGGGCGTGATCGAGCGCATTGCGGACACCCTGGGGGGCACGTTTCTGGACATCGTCACCGTCTTCATCGCCGTAGCCATCGGCTCCACCATGAGCGCAGCTAATTTCTTCAATGTGAAAACCCTGGAAATCGTGGTGCTTGGACTGATCGCCTTCTGCGTGGGTACAGCCGGGGGCCTGGTGGTCGCCAGACTAATGTGCCGATGGAGCAAGGGCAAAATAAACCCTTTGATCGGATCGGCAGGTATTGCCGCCGTCCCTATGGCGGCCCGGGTATCCCACACGGTGGGCATCGAGGACAACCCGTTTAACTTTTTGATCATGCACGCCATGGGACCCAACCTGGCCGGGGTTCTGGGAACGGCCGTAGCCGGCGGGATCATGTTGACCTTACTGGGGGTGCATTAAGATGCAGGGCATAATTCCCGACACCCTTTCCGGTGCCCTGATCCTGAGTGTGTTTGATTATGTTGCATCCTTCTTCGTACTCGCGTTCTTCGGCCTGGTGATTTCCCTGCTCAGGAAGCTGGATTAAGGTATCAACAAAGGAAATGACTATTAATCAACAGTCTTCTAACTTAGAGGGGTATAGCGCTATGAGAGTCATCTTTCGCCATTGCGCCGGAGTGGACGTCCACAGGAACACGCTTATGGCTACCGTGTCCCATCATCCTCCAGAGGTACCGAAGCCCAAGATGCTCACCCGAACGTTCGAAGCCTTTACCGATGACCTGACCGCCCTGCGTGAATGGCTCTTGGCGGAGCGGGTTACCCATGTGGCTTTGAAAGCCACATGCAGTTACTGGAAGCCGGCTTTCAATATACTGGAGGACACCTTTACCACGTGGGTGATAAACCCTGTTTTATTAAAGGCCCTTCCGGGCCGCAGGACCGGCGTAGAGGACTCGGCATGGCTGGCCGAGCTTTTGCAGCAGGGTTTATTGTGCGCGAGTCTTATGCCCAAAAATGTGCAACGTGAATTGCGCGATTTGGTTCGCTACCGCAAAAGCCTCATGGATGAGCGTGCTCGGGAAATCGCCCGGATTCAGAAAGTGTTGCGGATGACCAACAACAAACTTGGCAGCGTTATCTCTGATCTGTTGGGTGTTTCATGGCGTACCATGGTACCGGCTTTTCTTCAGGGACAATGCGACCCGCATCAACCGGTGGAAACGGCTGATCCTAAGGTTCGCGGTTCAGTTGACTCAGTGCCCCGAACTCTACCGGATGGAATCGCCGACAGCCGGTGCCGTCTTCTGGCTAAGCAACTGGGGCACCTGGCTTATCTCGACCGCGAGATAGAGACCTTAGACGAGGAACTGAGCGCCCAAACCCGCCCTTTTAGGGAAGCCCGCAAACTCTTATAGAATGACATGGCCTTAAAACTCCGCCTCCCGCGACGCGTTGGTCCCCCTTGCCCGACCTCTACAGTCCTCAGGCGACTACCCGAATGTCTGTTAGCCGCCTTACACCCCCGGTCATCTGCGAGCTCGAAGCAAGCATTTCCCACCTCACATTTATACCGGCTAAACAACTCGGCCGACGTAACCAGCCCGGTTATGTCGGCCCTGCGCTTCTCGGCCTGTCTATTGCCCGGCGGACGCACGAACTCGGCAAGGCCGAAATGTGAATAACGGACAGTGACCGGAATACTTAGGATATCATTGGTTATCCGGATTCTCGCGTGGCGCTTTTCAATAATACACTCTTCGACGCGGAACCGGCCCTGGAGGCTGGCCTTTAACTAGGTCTGACAACTCCCGGACAATGTCCTTATGTCTCCGGCTCATTTCATACCACTTGGGACTGTTGTGTTCAGTTTCCCAAATCTCAGACATTATTTGGCATTTCTTGTTAAACAGTGCTTCGACCCTTTCCCGCAGGCTCAATTCCCTGCCCCCCTTCTACGGTACAGCCAGGGCTGATAGCCTCTGTCGCCCAAATCCAGGGAGAGATCATCGGCCGGGCCGTGCTAAAAAGGTCTGTCCCGCAGTTACATCAATGACAGCCGCGTCCGTCCATGGACCCGGCTGTCATCATTTAGCCAGCGTAGTCTGCCGTGCTACTCGACGTCCTTGAAACGTACCATGGGACACTTCTTGCAGACGTCCATGCCCGGCCATTCGTTGTCGTTGTACAGGAACGAGGCCCCTCCCGATATCTCCACGCGGCTGGCCAGTTGCCGGGCCACGTCCAGAATCTGGCTACCCGGAATGAAGACGTTGACCTCGCCCTTCTCCGTTTTGCCGGAGGTGTAGCTGCCGGCGCACATGGTGTTCATCTGCGGTTTCTGGTTCAAATAGCTCCAAACCGCGCCGCCGCACACGGCCGAGTTAACCGTGTGATAAAAGTGCAGCGGATGGACGTGGAAGGCGCCGATGTAGTCATTGAGAATGTGGTAGGCCTGGAAGGGATTGCACACGAACATGACCACGTCGGGATCCACCGGCGTCTTGGCCAGCGGGGCGGTCAGGAAGCCAAACATCTCCCCCAGGGGAAAGCGGGGCTTGGTCTCCAGCACGTCCTTGGTATATTCCTTGTCGATCACGTATTTAAAATGGCCCATGGCCTCTTCGTCGGACCCCGCCTGGTAGCCGAAGCTGGTCAGACAGTTTTCGCACATGATGTTGTCCGCCGTGCCCTTGAGGATGTAGTTGCCCATCCGGGAGCCCGTCGTAAACTGGCAGAAAGTTAGCTTGGCCGCCGCCTTCTTCTCCGCCTTGTACTTATCGGCCTCTTCGGCAGACCTGAAGAACTTGATGGCCACGGGGTGATAGTCCAGCTTGAGCAGGCGCTCGAACAACTCCTGCGCTTCCGCGTAAGTCACGGGTATTTTTTCCTCCGCCAAAACTCGATTCTCCTCCTTGCCTTATACCTATGCTATCCCTGGTTACGTCTTGGAGCCCGCCGTTAGATAATCCTGATTCCGGTGGCGTGCTGAATGACACCGCCGAGGACGTAGCCGATGCCGATGTAACTCAGGACCACGGCCAGAAAGCTTTTCAGGTAGAGGCCCTTGATATGCTTGGAAAAAGTGGGGCCTAGGTAGGAGCCGGCCAAGATACCGATCAGTTCAAAGCCGATCATGGGGTAGTCCAGGTGGCTGCCCATGCGCAGATAGTTGCTGATGCTGGTGAGTGAGGAAACCAGGATGGACAGGGTGGAGGTGCCGGCCACGATGAACATGGGGAACCCCAGCATGCTGCTTAAGAAGGGCACCAGCAGGAATCCGCCGCCCACACCCAGCGCCGCCGATATGACGGCCACGACCAGGCCGGCGATAAAGGGCGAAAGGGCATTGTAGCGGAAGGTTTCCCCGGCAAAGGTGAAACTGTTGTTGATACCGGTCTGCTGGAATTGGACACCGATCTCCTTAATCTCATTGAGGCGTCCGGCCGCCTTCAGTTCCTTGACCTTGGCCTCAAAGGCCTTGGTGGCCTTCTGGATGGTCTGCTGCTTGGCCCTGAACCCGGGCGTGATCTCGGTCCACAGACGAACCGCGATAACCAGGGTGATCACGCCGAAGAGGGGCTGGTACGATTGCATGCTCTTCAGAAAGGTACTGGACAGCCAGGAACCGATGAGTGCCCCGACGATGCCGCCCAAACCCAGAGCCACAGCCGCGGGCACCACCAGCCTCTTTTCCCGGAGATAGAGGGGAGTGGAGATGATGGGACTGATGAGGGTCAGAATCTGGTTCATAGGCTTGATCACGTTGGCCTTCTTCAGGCCGAAGATGGTGATATGGCCGACACCGGCCAGGATGCCGCCGGCGGCGCCGATGGTTGAGAAAACAAACCCGACGAAAAGCATCCACAAGATAATGATTATGGGGTTAACCGTAACCCCCGCCACGTGAAAATACACCTATTTACACCTCCGCTTAATCTAATCTAAAAATTTTCCGGCAGGCTCACCGGATGGGGTAAAACATTGTTCGTAATTTTACGAACAAGCCAGCGCCCGATATAAAAGGAGATGGCCAGCGCGGGATACCAAACAATGACCGTTAATTGACTGCCCACATACGGCAGGCTGAAGGGCAGTTTTATTGACGGCATTAATAAGTTGAGCAGCCACATCACCAGCACATGGGGAATCATAGAGCCGATTCCGTCCAAAAAACACCACGTAAGGTATTCCATAAAAACCTGATTCATTTCTTTTTGAAAATAAGAATAAATCACTTCATTGCCGCTCTCCAGGGCCAGGGACGACAATTCCCTGTATTCAACCAGTTTACCCAGTGTTTCTTCCTGTCTGGCTTGGTGGGGATGCAGTATCTTATCCGCCTTTTCCAGCCATGCGTGCACAAATATCCCTCCTTTGCTTGAGATTTTTTTAACATGCCGTCTCAACTAAGAATAGCAGTTAGCCGACAGGATGGATGTCAGCTGGACGACATGCTTCAGTCACCTCGGCGACACTGCGGTGTCATATATACGACACGCTGCTACCCACACCTATACTAACCCATGACGCCAACGGTGGATAATTATCCCA
>DATKUX010000070.1:0-5853 GCA_035530395.1 Spirochaetia bacterium | reverse complement strand
GCCAAAAAGCCAAGTTCGGAAGCCGGCCAGGCGGCGGTATTCGGCGGAGTTAGTGGAAGACCAGCGTTGTATATTGATCACCCCCAAAAGAGTTATGTATGGAGGAGCCCCGGACTTTGGCGCCCGGGGCCAAGCCTACTTTTTCCGGTAGACGTTCAGGCCCACCTTGACATCCTCGCGCCCCGGGATCGCCACATTTCCCTCGGTAGAAGCGATGATTACGGACTTTCCCGACGAGGAAATACCAAATTCCTTGCCCATGTCCACAACCATGGTCAACTTTTTTCCATCCAGGAACATCTCGATATTTTTCAGTAAAATCACCTCCTTGCTCTGATCTTCCTCTTGCTCTGATCCCAATCCCCCCCTGGTTTCCCCCTGGACCATTCTCCGCTCCGGTTCCCAAGCGTTTTATCTTCAGTGTGAATACTTCTGTTTAGTACGCTCGGACCGTACTATTATTGTCGGCCTACTGGTATTGCAAACTTTAGACGTCGAAAGAACCTTCATTTATCTCTTCATACTTATCCAAGGTTTCCCGATCGAACGTCATGTCTATGATGAGGTTACTTACGCGAACACACTCGGACATGGATAAACTAGAATGATTCATTAAGGCAAGATCGACAATTTCCTTTAGCTGACTTTGGGTTATAGATCTGGACTGGCTCCGTTCCCCTGCCCCGCTGTCTCACCCGGCCTCCTTGACCAACGCGAACCCCGCGCTCTCCCATGTCAGCACGGCCTTGATGTTCCGGCCGGTCTCCCATTTCTCGTTGAACTTGCTAACCGCCTGTTCAGTCGCTCCACCTGGCTCCGGTACTGCTCCTCCTCATCCACCCGGTCCCGCCGTTCCCGGATGCCCCGCTGCAACTCCCTGACCGACCATTCCCGGTCGGCCGCCTTGTCCAGCCAGGCCGGGGGGGTCTCCGTCACCGCGGCGATCCTGTGGTGGCTCAGCGAAAGCGCCGGGTCCCGCTGGTCCTCCGGGAAAGCTCGGGCCATGGCGGCCAGCCCCCTAATATAGGATGCTGACATCCCAACCTCACTGGCCAGCTTGCTTGCGGCGCCCCGGCCGTATTTCTGGAGCATCAGCGCTGCGTGCTCTGCCTTTTTCCAACTGGACTCGTCCTCATTCTGCTGAAGTTGGATGAACACCGAGACATCCGTCTCCCACGAATTTTCGTCCGGATTCATCTCGGACACCGGGAGCGGCGGGGGCTCTTCTTCCACTCCATCTGGCGGGACAAGCCCGACAGCCTGGTACACCACGGCCAAAGGTAGTCCCTCGCGGGCGGCGGTGATGCGAAACAGGTCCAGAGGGGAGATCTTGTACTCCTGGGCGTCACGGTGGTGCTCAGGGCACAGGGCGATTAGGTTGCACCGAATGTCCGGGCCCCCGGAGCCTTTTGAGCGGATATGGTGGACCTCGTCGGGCCTGCGGGAACACTCGGGAATCTCGCAGGTCTCGGCGGCCTGACGGATCTGGTCGATGACCCGCTGGGAACGGACTGTTTGAGGCTTGGGAAACTCGGGCATCTCGAATCAATCCCCCCTGAAATACAGCGACCGGACCATCTTGGGTCCGGTCGCCCCCGCTCTGTTTACGCCACCTGCTCTGTCGGCTCCTCCAACTCCGCCGGCTCTTCCTGGCTCCGCATTTCTGCCTCTTTAGCCAACCGGGCCAGCAGAGCCAGGTATCCAGCCTCGTCGAGCACCTGCAGTTCCTGCCCCTGGATCACCTCGGCCAGAAAGACCTGCCTGTCCCCCAGGTCCGGCAGGACGCTAATGCTTTCCTTGTTGTCGATGAACACCGGCACCGTGATGCCCCGCAGCGCCACCACCAGCCTGGACAGTTCCATTCCGGCCAGGATGCGCTCACTGAAGCTGAGGAACGGGGTGGGCTTGCCGTCGTACAGTAACTTGAACACCGGCTTGACCTCGCCGGTTTCCTTGGTCACCTTGAAGATCTGCAGGGACAGGTGGTCCAGATACCCGGCGATCTGCTCGGCCAGCATCTCCGCGGCGGCCTTGGACGCCTGAGTCAGTGCATTGACTTGGTTAGTGAGGGTCTTGCTCTTGGCTTCGATCTCACTCTGTTGTTTCTCCAGGTCTGTCAATCTGGCCCGGGACTCATCCCGCTTCTTCTTGGCCTCCTTTTGTGCGGTTACCTGGCCCAGCCTCACTTGCAGGCCGGCGGTTTCCTCGTCAACAACCCGCAGGTCGTTCCTGGCCTTAGCCGTCTGCTGATCCCACTCGGCCACGGCTTTCGGGTAAGCCTCCGTCTGCTCTGCGTTTTTCCGCTCGGCCTGGGCGGCATGTTCTTCCAGCGCCTTGATCTGATCAGACAGTTTCCCCAACTGACCCCAGACTGCCGTGTTGGCCGTGCTCATTCTGGTCTTCTCGCCCTGCCAGGTGGCCACGGCCTTTTCCATGGCCTCACCGGCCAGGTCCTGACCGCAGGCGACGCATACCTTCTCGGGCTCCCCGGGCAGCCTCTGAATCTGACCTTTCAGGGTGTTGTGCGTGACTCTCATTTGGCTTATCTGGGCACTAATGACCGCCACGTCCACCGTAACGGGCTGAGCAGGGCGGTCGGGGATGACCACGGTGGACCGAAGTTGAGCCAGTTCGGCCAGCCGGGCCCGGATGGGGGCATCGTCCTCCACCGCGGGCTCGGGGGCCAGCAGTTGCCGCTCGGTCTCGGAGACCTGCCCGGCCAGGAAGTTCTTCTTGGACTCCAAGTCGTCGGCCTGCCTCTTGAGCTTGGTCAGGTTGCCGTTGATGTCGGACAACATGTCCTCGTCCAGGTCATCCCGGAATCCCTGGGACAGTTTCGCCGTCAGTTCAATCGGGTTCAGTTTGGGCAGCAGGCGGGTGAAGAAGTCCTGGGCCCCCTTTTGGTCGGATTCGACCCATGCCAAGAAATAACTCGGATTAAACACGGACAAGAATTCTTTTTGGTCCAATCCGACTAGGCGGAGCACGCCGTTCTGATTACTTTTGACCCCGTCGATCCATACTTTGCTGCCGTTTTCGGACTTGTTTTTGGTTCGGGCAACGGTATGGGGCTTTCCGACGACGCTTAGCCCGAGTTCGACTGCCGCGGATTCGGTGCCCTGCTTGATCAGGTCGTCGCACTTGGTAGAACCGGTGACGGTGACCCCGTAGAGAGCAAAGATGACCGCCTCGGCCATGGTGGACTTAGCTTTAGCGTTGTCTCCTGTGATATGGACCAGACCAGGGGGGAAGGATAAGGATGCTTCGGAAAGCGAACGGAAATTTTTAAGCTTAAGGCCGGCAAACTCAATAGCGGACATTTAAAACCATCTCCCTTGTGAAAATTTTGAAGCGCAACACGTGTTACGCTTCGTTACCAGATGTTTGAACGAGGCCCCGGTTTTTTGCCGGGGTACGTATTGGTCTGGAACACCAGGAATTTCTGTCCGTCTTGCTTCAACGAGGCCCCGGTAATGGGCCAGGGTACATAATGACGCGGGCGGCCGGCCGAATTACCACCCGGCCACCTCGCTCAGCTGGCCCTCTATCTCCCGCACGAACCGGCTGACCCCGTTGCTCACGTAGCTCCCGTATATCAACCTGGTCTGGGCGTAAGTTAGGTACAGCCGCTCCATTGCCCTGGTCAGGCCCACGTAGCACAGCCTTCTCTCCTCCTCCATCCGGTCCCGCCCCCGAGGGAAGACACCTTCTTCTAGCCCGGTCAGGAACACTACCGAAAACTCGAGGCCTTTGGCCGCGTGTAAAGTCATCAGGCGCACAGCGTCCACGTCACCGTGCTTGTCGGCTTCAGAAATCAGCGAAACCCGGTCCACGAATTCCTGCAGGTCCGCGGTCCCCTCGGCCGCAGCGGCCAGCTCGAACAGCCTCTGGACCCGCTCCGGCTCTTCCTTGTAGTGCTCCGCCAGCCCTGACCGCCCGACCACGTCCCGGATCACTTCCGGCACCGTCCCCTGCCAAAGCCGCCACTCTTGAAACAACTGGCCCAGCTCGTTGGCAGCCTTCTTGGCCTTGGCCCCCAGTTTGGGCACGTCCAGGCACAGGGCATCCACAATGAACTTCTGGCTCTCCATGCCATGCTGGAATATCTGGTCAAACGCCTTGGGGCCGATCCCCCGCTTGGGCGCGTCCAGCACTCTTTGCAGAGCCGGGATGTTGGCCGGATTGATGATGCATTTCAGATAAGCCAGCAGGTCCTTGATTTCCTTATGGCCGTAGAACCCGGTCCCGCTGACCACCACGTAGGGGATCTGGGCCCTGGACAGGGCCTCCTCGATGGGCCGGCTTTGCGCGTGGGTCCGGTAGAACACTGCGAAGTCCTTGAGTTTGTCCGTCACGCATGATCTGCTTAATCCGGCCGGCGATGAAATTGGCCTCCTCAAGGTCGTCCCCGGCCTCGAACAGGCTCACCGGAGCCCCGCCCTTTTTGTCGGTCCACAGGTTTTTCTCTATCCGGTTTTCGTTGTTCTGGATCAGCTCGTTGGCCGCCGACAGGATGGTTTCCGTGGACCGGTAATTCCGCTCCAACTTGACCACGGAAGGAGAGTAATGCTTAATAAAGTCAAAGGTGTTCTCCAGGCGGGCCCCTCTCCAGGAATACACATTTTGATCAGTATCTCCTACGACAAAGACATTCCGGTGCTTCTGGGCCAGGAGATCAATCAGCACGTGCTGGGCGTAATTCGTATCCTGGTACTCATCCACCAGGATGTGCTGAAATTTCTCCTGGAACCGTTCGAGCACCCGCGGATTGGCCTGGAATAACTCCACGGTCTTCTTAATCAGGTCGTCGAAGTCCACGGAATTAGCCTGCCGCAGCTTTTCCTGGTAGGCCCGGTAAATGGGATTATCCAGGTCCAGAAGCTCGTTCTTGGCCCGGGATATGCTCTCCAGCGCCTCCTTCGGGTCCGTATCCTGGTCCTGTAACTCTTTGAGAACCTTTTTGACCAGGGAAAGCTGCTCGGAGTCGTCAAGGATGGAGAACCCGTTGTCCAGTCCGACCAGTTGGGCATGCCGGCGCAGGATGCGGAGACAGGCCGAGTGGAAGGTCGAAACCCACATTCCGGACGTGTCCATGCCGGTCATCTTGGCCACCCGGGCCAGCATCTCGTCCGCGGCCCGGTTGGTGAAGGTGACGGCCAGTATTTGATCAGGTTGAACGCCGCGAGAAATAAGGTGGGCGATGCGGGTTGTAAGACACCGAGTCTTTCCCGATCCGGCGCCGGCCAGGACCAGGAGGGGGCCGTTGGGGTGAATGACGGCTTCGAGTTGTTCGGAATTCAGGTTATCGTACATGCGGCACACCTCCGACTGTAAGATTGATAGTCAACGTGATACGGGCATTTTGCCCGTAATAGAAACCGGTAGCAGGCACGCCATGCAGATCCGGTTGGATGATGACGATCTGTTCGGCGTGAATGGCCCGGCACAGTTTTCGCTGCAGTGCGGCAGGCCCGCGGGGGCCCTGTTGTATTCGGTCGCCAGGATGCGGTTGTCCTGGACCAGCACGACCCCGACTTGCCTGCGGAGACAGGTGGACCGGCGAGCAACGACGTGGGCCACGTCCATGAAGGTGTCCTACCAGGTAGGCTTACCCAAATAAACTCACCCCCTAAAAACTAAGGCAGTCCATTTTGGACTGCCTGATTCCAGATCATTTTTCAGGTTGAATACACTTATCTTGGAGCCGGCTATCTGTTGATTGATATTCCGAACAGGTATACATCGGGACCACGATGGTGCAAATCCGTCAGATCCTGTTTGCGCTGGTCTACTTGTTGATCACGAAAACAAGCTCCAAGAGTAGCATGCAACCCCAAAAAAGCAAGGCCCTGT
>DATKUX010000069.1:0-10181 GCA_035530395.1 Spirochaetia bacterium | reverse complement strand
GGACCGGTTTCATAAAGGCCCAGTTGTAGGCGCAGAGCATGAGGACGCCGTCGGCGGAGTCGACGAGGGTAACGCCGGCGCTGAAAAGGAGGGGCAAAAGGAGGACGTAGAGAATTCCCACGCCCTTTGAAGCCAGTCCGCCAGCCATGGCCAGCACCGCCACCTCGCTCACCGTATCGAAGCCCAGGCCGAAAAGGAGGCCCACCGGATACATCTGCCAGCTGTGTTTGATGACCTGGAACAGCCGGCCGAAGATCCGGTTCATCAGGCCCCTGTTCAGCAAAAGCTTCTCCAGTTCCCCATTCTCCTTGAAATCGCCCATCCGCTGAAAAATCTGGTAGACGTCCCGCAGGATGATCAGGTTGAGGAAGGCGATGAGAAAGAGAAAGGCGGCCGATACGGCTGTGCTGAAGGTGTCCAGCCCGGTCATACGGAAGCCGCCGGCCTGGAGGAGTCTTCCCGCCGCGGCCAGGACCAGCGTCATCAAAACGACTACCGTCGAGTGGCCGGCGGAGAAAAAGAAACCTACACCCACCGGTCTTTGGCCATCGTTGATCAGCTTACGGGTGGTGTTGTCGATGGCCGCGATGTGGTCGGCATCGGCGGCGTGCCGCAGGCCGAAAACATAGGCCAGCATCCCCAGGGGCAGGAAGGCCCGGTAATGGGACGACAGGAGGATCAGGGTGATCCAGACCGCCAGGTTGAATAGAAGGAGGAACCCGAAAAGAAAAATGATCCTTGGTTTTTTGTCCGCCAGTTCGGTAGGAAATTGCATGGTCCGCCCGCTTCCCCTTTAAAATAAATGTCCCCCGTCAACGGACAGGGGACATAATAAAGGCAAGCGGGCAAAACAAGGCTTACCCTTCACCTCCCCTATGATCCGTAGGTTGACGGTGAACGGGGAATGAGCAGGTCTCCTGGCTTAAGATCATTGCCGCACCACGTCTTCCCGGGTTATCCCCAGTGACACTCTTGTGGTGCCGGCTCCCTTTCACAGTGGCGGTACCGCGTCAGCTTTCTGACTTCCCTTTTAAGGCCAGCCCCCCAAGGCAAGGCCACTCAAGTCCACTTATTCAGTTGGGTATATCTTAGCACGGCAGGGACGGCCTGTAAAGGAAAAAATATCTTGGTATTCTGGTTTCGGTGTTATTACCACTCAAAGCTTTGGGTCACGAGGAAAACAGGAAAATTGTTTATGTGCAAAGACGGATTGCCAATTGGTTTCACATTGGCCGGGGGAAATGTTGCTGCCGCTCGGAATGTAATGTATACGTGTGGGAGGCCATCCGGGCCGCCATGACTCCTACGATCAACTCTCTGATGGTGGTCGGGTTGGTCAGCTTGTCGGGCATGATGACGGGGCGGATTCTCGGGGAGGGGGCCGATCCACGGCAGGCCGTCCGTTACCAGATCGTGATGCTGATGATTGCGGCGGCAGCGGCCATCAGGTGCCTTATACTGGTCGGCCTATCATATTACGAAGTGTTTTGCCCGCGACGGGGCTTTTGCAGCCTTTTTTGATGCAGAACAGGGAGTAGGGGGCGGGCCCGGGGGGCCAGCGGGGGTTGGACTTTGGACGTGACTTTAAAGAGGAGCCTCTAGAGGAAGATCCTGTCAGTTCCCGGCATTTTGTTCTATTGAGGAGACTATTATCAAGCGTATCGGGCTAATCTTTCTGAAAGTGTACCGATATGTAGTTCAAAGAGATGTTTATAAAAATCATAGATATAGCGAACGACCCTCGGTCGAGGTGTTTTAAAATCTACACATGAAGCCCGTATTATGACTCGTAAACGTCGAATTCCTCCTCACTTATCTTGAATGCAACGCGGTTATACGTGCGTTCAGACAGCGAATCACCTTCCATTATTGCAATCCACTGACCGCCAATTAGAAAAAACTTTTCTCTAGCCCAGGAAAAGGTCTGGTCTCCGCTTGAATACTTCTCCTTGGCGTCAAAGATGGTCCGGAAAAAGGTTGACGCACGTTCCAGGTCCTTTACGACAAAGGTTAGATGGCTAAGGCCCTCAAGCATATCTAATCCGTTCCTTTAAAATGACTCGCTAATCCAACCCCTCTATAATGCTCATGCTGGATTCTGTAAGTGCATAATCGGCAACCGCCTTTTCCGACATGCTCACGGCAAGTCCGGGGTTTAATAAGAGTTGGATAAAGACAAACAGAAGGGGAACCATACTCAGGATATCTATCTTGGTGCTGCTCAATTCCTCTACGCTGTTAGAATATATACCTCTCTTAAAGATGGCGCTGATGAATTCATGGAGAAGTTCCCTCCGGGATGCGCCGCGTTCGGCCAGCCCGAGGAGTGACAGCATGGTCATGTGAGTTTTCAGGTGCTTGGAGCAGTGGTTTGGCTGGCCGTATCCCTGAGCTAAAGATAACATTACTTGCACTTCGGGAATGTTGATGCCGTTGATGACTGCGTTCATCGGTTCCACCAGCCGGGGGCTGGCATCAATGTAGTACGGCGTATCCGAGGCCTCGTCGTAAAAGTAGTCCAGGGCCAGACTGCCATGCCAAGCAAGGAAGTTTCCAATTTCCTGTAGATGTCTTGTTACGATGGGCCGGTCAACGCCTACCTTGACACTGGAACTCCCCCGGGCCCCTTCCATCAGACGCTGGCAGGCGTGGGCAGCGATCAGCGTTCCCTGGTCGAAACAGGCGTAGACGATCTCGAATCGGCCGGGCGCGGCCTTCTGAGCGATAACGCTGTTTCTTCCGTTGAACACAGACCTGCTTTTCAGAATAGATACGACGCGGGTCAGTTCCCGGTGGTTTTCCACCTTCCAAACCCCGCTGCTGGCCGTACCGTAATCGGTCTTGATGTAGCAAGGAAAGGCGGTGTGCTTTGCCAGTTCCTCGCCGCTTCGATAAAAAGAAGTTTGGGGAAAAGGTATGGAGAGTTGCTCCAACAGCTTCAAGAAGAGAACCTTGCTCTGCAGCATCCTAAATCTGTCGAACGCCGTTATGGCCAGGCCGACCTTACCGCGCAGGCTTTTGGAGATCCTGGCAAAGAGAAAGGCCTGTTCGTGCACCGGGAGGAGCACGTCATAGTCTTCCTTCGCCAAAAGGTTCAGGATAAAGTCCCGGTAGCCGAGGGGATCCCTTCCCAGAGAGGGGCACCGGTGATACTTCCGGACGAACTTGGAAAACCTGGTCAGGCACATGGGATTGGGATCGCAGATGGCTAACTCGTAGCCGAGAGGTCCCAGGGCGGAGACGGTTTCCCGGGCGGACATGCTTGATCCCTCGCACAGCAATACTCGGACGGGTTTACAGTGCTCCACGGCGGGTTACCCCCCTTATACGGCCAAAATGATAAAGCACCAACCGGTTAGAAGTCAAGGGAAATGTTTCCTTGTTTGTCCTCTCCCGGAGAGGATTGGCTCAATGTTCAGCGAAAAAGATAATAGGGAGTCGAGGTAAAGCGGGGGAAGTAAATGGCCTGGATGAACTTGGCACCCGCCATGGCCGGTGCGCGGGAGGCCTTTGCCGGCCGCGACCCTGGGGAGATGGCCCGGAACTCGGGAACGGTCTACGACGGGTGTGGCGTGTTGTCCGTGCCGTTTTTGGGCACGACCTATAAAGTAAGTTATCCGGAAGGTGTCTTTGTCGCTGAGGGCCCGGAACCGGACCTGGGCAGTCAGATCCTTATCCTGCACTACCTGACCGGGGCTACCGGTCTTGTCCCGGGGGGCCGCCAGGTATCCTTCAAGGAACTGCCCAGCGGTTTCCTGTACGCCGGACCGTTTGCCGGCCGGGCGGTGCAGCCGCTGACCCGGGCCTTCGGGGAGGCAGGCGGGGCCCTACTGGCGGCGGGGGCCGCGTTGGGGGGGCGGTCGGTGCAACTGGGTGACGTGGCTGTGGAACTGCCCGCATTGCCGTTGGTGCCGCTGACCCTGATCATCTGGCTGGGGGACGAGGAATTTCCCGCCGGGGGGAACATTCTCTTCGATGCGACCGCCCCGGTTCATTTGAGCACCGAAGATTGCGTGGTGCTGGCGGAAACAGCGGTTCGGCGCCTGCGCGCGGTTAAGTCCTAAAGGAGGGGGAGTTTCAAATGGAAAAGAGCCT
Organism: Spirochaetia bacterium; assembly: GCA_035530395.1. GTDB lineage: Bacteria > Bacillota > Desulfotomaculia > Desulfotomaculales > JAJYZD01 > JAJYZD01. Next base: position 6,086 of record DATKUX010000069.1, on the reverse strand, counting down.
TTCCTCCGAAGTCCACTACCGGGGTAAGGTGTTGAACCTGAGGGTGGACGAGGTGGAGTTACCCAACGGCAACCGGGCCCAAAGGGAAGTGGTGGAATATCCCGGGGCGGTGACCGTGGTGGCCCTGACCGGGGACGGGGATGTTCTCCTGGTGCGACAGTATCGCCACGCCGTGGGCGAGGAGCTGCTGGAACTGCCGGCCGGCAAGCTGGAGCCCGGCGAGGATCCGAAGAGTTCGGCCTTTCGGGAACTGGTGGAGGAAACCGGCTTCCGGGCCCGGGAAATGAAGCTGCTGCTTTCTTTTTACACCACGCCCGGCTTTAGCACGGAACAAATGCATCTTTTCCTGGCTACCGGCCTAGTCCCCGGCTCACCCGACCCGGATCCCGACGAGTTCATTGCCGTAGAAAGGGTGCCGCTTGGCCGGGCCAAGGAGATGATTCAGGAGGGGCTCATCCGGGATGCCAAGTCCATCGTGGGGCTCTTGGCCGTGGAGGCGATTTAACTCGACCGCCGCCACGCCTCCAGGCTGATGTGGCCGTTTTGCAGGCGGGCCACCACCAGTCCGGCGGGACTGCTCCCGAAGATGCGGCTGTCCGCCAGCTGTCCGGCAATGGAAAGACGCACCGGTTCCAAAGAAAGAGCCAGTACCATCGCCCCGGCGTCACCGGCGGTCCCCGCCTCCACGGTGCCCCGGCAAGCGCCCAACACCAGAAGGTTGTGTCCCGCGGCCACTTCTGCTCCCGGATGAATGTTGCCCAGCACCACCACGTGGCCGGGATGGGCCAACCGCTGGCCGCTCCTAAGGTTCCCGGCGGCCAGAAAGGCTGGTTCACCGAGGGGGCTGGCGGAGCGGGGCTTTGGACCCGGAATCCCTGATGTTCCCGGGATCATGCCGAACTCGCGGCAGATTTCGTCCAGTTCGTCCTGTTGCCGGCCGGAGAGGGCGACCTCGCGGTTCAAGGTGTAGCGGGCACCGCGAAAAAAACCGCGGGAGGCCTCCATCTTGCTGCGCAGGTCCTTCTTAATTACGCTGAAATCCTGGTCCTCCGTCAAACGAATGATGAGTCCGTGACGGCTGCCCTTGATGGATACCGGTTCCTGGGACAACTCCAGCACCTCCCCGACTCACTAAACATTTTTTCGACTTCGTTTTTCTTTTTCCTGCCTGGGGGACAACGGCCGGACAACGGTATAAAAAAAGGGCGTTTGCGGCACCATTCCAAGAGGGGCCCCGGACGACCATTTCAATGTATCAGCGTGTTTGGACGAAAATAAAATGTAAGAAGCGGTCAAATTACGCCGCAACAGGAGGCCTGCCTGGATGCCAGAGTGGCGCAAGGACCCGGTGGTTGAGCGCTGGGTTATCATTTCCACTGAACGCAGTAAACGTCCCACCGATTACCTCACCGCACCGGATGCCTGTCAGGAGTGCGAATGTCCCCTTTGCGAGGGCCACGAAGCGGAAACCCCCCCGGAAGTTGTGGCTTTCCGGGAGAAGGAGTCCTCGCCCAACCAACCTGGTTGGTGGGTCCGGGTGGTGCCGAACAAATTTCCCGCGGTGCGTATAGAGGGGGGTACAGTGCGCCGCCAACACGGTATCTACGATGTTCTGGACGGGTTCGGCGCCCATGAGGTGATAGTCGAGACCACCGAGCACAGCAGGCTCCTGCACGAGGTATCTCCCTACCAGATGGCCGAGGTGCTCTGGGCCTGGCGCTACCGTATGCTGGACCTGCGCGGGGACAGGCGGTTCAAGTATATCCTGCTGTTCAAGAACTTTGGGGCAGTGGGTGGGGCATCCTTGGAGCACAGCCACTCCCAGATCATCGCCACCCCGATGGTGCCTCTGGATGTCCACGAGGAGATCCAGGGAAGCCGGCAATACCGGGACAGAACGGGCAGGTGCGTTTTCTGCGACGTCATCCGCCAGGAGTTGGCCGAAGACGCCCGTTTGGTGCACCTAAACGACAGCTTCCTGTCCTTCAACCCCTTTGCTTCCCGTTTTCCCTTCGAGACCTGGATAATCCCGCGGGAGCACCAAACGGATTTTGCCGCTATAGGTGAGGAGGAAGTGCACTCGCTGTCCCGGATCCTTCTGGACACGCTGGAGAGCTTGATGCACACCCTGCGCAATCCTCCCTACAACCTGGTTCTCCACACCACACCGGTCAACGGTCCCGCGGAGCACGACTACCACTGGCACATCGAGATCCTGCCCAGGCTTACCAAGATGGCGGGCTTTGAACTGGGAACCGGCTATTTCATCAATCCCACCCCGCCGGAGGTTGCCGCCCAGGAGCTCAAGGGGCAGCGCTCAGCCGGTTACGGGTGTCCCCCACGAGAGGAGGTCTTGCATTATGTTTGACCGGCCCCTGAAAATACTGATCCTGTCTTCGGAGATGGTACCGTTTGCCAAGACCGGCGGGTTGGCCGACGTGGCCGGATCGTTGCCCAAGGCCCTGGCCACCTTGCAGAACGGCAACGAGGTTCTGCACGACGTACGCGTCGCCATACCCCGCTATAAGCAAATCGAGGAAGCCAGCTACCTGATGGACTTTCCGGTTAGGATGGGTGAGCGTAATGCCACGGCTATCATCCGTACCAGAGCCATCGAGGCCCATTATCAGGGCGTGCACCGCACCCTCCCGGTGTACATGGTGGACAACTATCACTACTTTTACCGCGACGGCATGTACATGTTTCCGGACGAGGCGGAGCGCTTCGGGTTCTTTTGCCGGGCGGTGCTGGGAATGCTCCCCCGCCTGAACTGGCAGCCGGACCTTATCCACTGCAACGACTGGCAGACCGGGCTGATCCCCCTTCTTTTGAAAACCAGCTATCGGTCCGATCCGCTCTTCAAGCACATAGCTACCGCCTTCACCATCCACAACCTGCAGTATCAGGGCAATTTTCCGGAGACGGATCTGCCCCTGCTGGGCCTGGGCGAAGAGTTTTTCACTCCCGAGCGGATCGAGTTCTACGGGATGATAAGCTTCATGAAGGCCGGTATCATCTATGCCGACGTGATCAATACCGTGAGCCGGACCTACGCCCGGGAAATTCAAACACCCGAACTGGGCGAACGCATGGACGGCATCCTGCGCATGCGCTCCAATGATCTTTACGGCATCGTCAACGGCATCAACTACCACGAATTTAACCCCAAAACAGACCAGCGCATATACAAAAACTTTGACCAGTACGATATCTCCGGTAAAAAGGACAACAAGTACGCCCTGCAGAAGGAGATGGGCCTGCCGGTTAGAGATGTGCCGCTTGTGGGCCTCATCTCGCGCTTAGTCGATCAAAAGGGCCTGGACATCATCCTGGAGATCATCCATGAACTGACGCAGGCGGAACTGCAACTGGTGGTTCTCGGTAGCGGCGACCCCCACTACGAAAAGCTGTTTGCCGAACTCCGCGAGCGCTTCCCCCAGCGGGTCGGAGTGTCCATCGGGTTTAACGCCATCCTGGCCCAACGGATCTACGCCGGAGCGGACATGTTTCTGATGCCCTCACGCTTCGAGCCTTGCGGTCTGGGACAGCTGATCAGCATGCGGTACGGCACCGTGCCCATCGCCCGCTCCACGGGCGGTCTGGCCGACACCGTGCACGATTTCAACCCGGCCACAGGTTCCGGCAATGGTTTTGCTTTCGAGCCGTATACCGGGGAGGCCCTCCTGACAGCGGTCCAGCGGGCGCTCAAGCTCTACCGGGAGGATCCGGGCCAGTGGGAGAGACTGGTCCGCCGGGTCATGGAGTTGGACTTCTCCTGGGCCCGGTCGGGAGTGGAGTACCTGCAGCTCTTCCAGGAAGCGTTGCGCAAGCATGAAGGCGTTCAGGCCATGACGGCCTGACGGGTAACCATTGGAGACTCCCGGCGCTTGGGCCGGGAGTCTTTTTTACCCCCTGGGAGAGCGGCATTGTCCTCACGGTCTCCTTTCTTCGCAATTCCCAAACGCGTTTCATGAATATCCTCCTTTTGCCTAATCCAACTGCACGAAATTTTCCCCATGCCCAGCTTATGCTCCTTCGTGGCCACCGTTTTCCGCTGTATCGTGGAGCCGCACTTCTGCCAAAGCCATGCATCCGAAGGCGATTGCAGGGGCGCTCTTTCGGGGCGCTAAAACTCCTCTACGTATCGAGCTGCGACAGCTTCAGGCGGGTTCGTATACCGCTGGATATATCGTTGCGACCGGTGGCCGAGACGGCGTTCGAGTTCGTAGGCGTCGGCGCTGGTCACCGCAGAAAGCTGAAAGGCAAACGTGTGGCGCTTATGTGGTGCTCCACATAAGCGCCATTATGGGAAGTGAAAGATTATGGGATATGCACGCTAAAAATGCCTTGTTTTAAGGATTTTCCTCAACGGCACTTCCCATAATTTTTGAGATACTCCGGTTATCTACATAGATTTTGTAGCCCAATCCTACAGCTTGACTGTATTCATGGATCCCGTTATCATCGGCATAAGCCAACAGGTCCATATAACTGGCATCGTATCCTTTGATCGTACCCGGAGAATAACCCTGAGCTTTTAGCTCGTCCGGAACCCCCTTAACCAACTGTTGGATAGATTTTTTAGTATTCATGATTAGCTCCTCTCTTTTTTGACGAGCTAATCATGGATGAGGAATGTCTGGAGGCTCCAAAAAAGCCTTTTTTGCCTGACCTATGGTTAAAGGGAGTGCCGGGAACCGGTATTCCCCGTCGCGTGCCAGCAACTCGGCCAAGTGAGCCACGCGCGGCAGCCTTAAATTATGGGCACGAATCAAGTCCTTCCGTGCAAACACTTCCGCCGTAGTACCCGCCAGGACGATCTTGCTCTTGTTCATTACATAAACCCGGTCGGCCAGGAGTGGTACGACATCCACGTCATGGGTCGCGAAAACGAGGGTGATGCCCATTTCCCTGTTGATGCCGTTAAGCAACTTTACTATCTGGGCTACGCCACGCGGATCGAGGGCGGCAGTCGGTTCATCCAGGACCAGGACTTCCGGCTGCATGGCCAGCACGCTGGCCATGGCCACCCGCTTTTTCTCGCCGCCGCTCAAATTGAACGGGCTTTTGTTTTCATAGCCGGAAAGTCCCACTACTTGCAGCGCCCAGGCGACGGCCTGTTCCAGGCGGTTCCTGTCCAAACCCAGGTTGATCAACCCGTACGCTATTTCCTGATGTACTGTGCTGGAGAACAGCTGGTCGTCCGGGTCCTGGAAGACCATACCGATCATGCGTCGCACTTCTTTCAGGTACGCTCTTTCGATAACCCGGCCCTTGACCGTCACGATACCGCCGGTGGGTTCCAGAAGACCGTTGAACAGCTGGAAGAGAGTGGACTTTCCCGCGCCGTTGGACCCGAGGACGGCCACTCGTTCACCGGCCTGAACCGCCAGGTCAATATCGGCCAGAGCCGGCGTCCCGTCGGGATACACGAAGCCCACCTTGGAAAGCGTTATCAGATCCATGCTTTACGACCAGCCCTTCCACGCAACTGCAACGTTACAGACAATCAAGGCGAGCAAGACGAGGCCGGCTGAGACACCGGCCACCAGATCCTGGCCCGGAACAGGGCGGGTAAAATACGACGGTGTTTTGGCGTCTTCATCATAACCGCGGGCCAGCATGGCTTTATAAATCCTGACGCTACGGTCCAACGCCTTTACGAGCAGATTGCCGGCCACCATTCCCACATCCTTGGCCTGGACGTACCATGGCAGCCCTTCTCCTCCCCTGAGCCGCTGGGCCTTGCGCATGTTAACAGCAATGTCTTCCAGCAAAAATGCATAGCGGTAAGTCATGTCCGCCAAATCCAGAATCAGCCCAGGCACTTTCAGGGAACGGAGCGTGGCCAGAATCTCTACCATGGGGGTGGAAACGGATAGCAACATAGCCAGCGATACCGCTGCCAGGATGCGCAGCATGATCAGGAAACCCAGTGCCACTCCTTCCCGGTAAACGGATAGGGTAAAAAGATTCAAATGTATCACTTCGATAACTGTATGGCCGTTTGTAAATATCAGGCTGAGGAGTACCAGCCAGGCTACACCGAAGGGAATGGACAGGCGTAGCAATAGTCTTTTTACCGG
>DATKUX010000068.1:0-8597 GCA_035530395.1 Spirochaetia bacterium | reverse complement strand
GTATTGTGACGGAACGTCCGTCGGCCCTGTGCTCCTCCACCGCGAATTGGACGCCAGCCCGGAGGCTGACGGGCGAGTCTTGGTCGCGAGCCGGCTAGGACCAGCACCGCTCTTGTGGACCAGACTGCTTTTCCCGGCTTCTCAGGAAGCGTGTCAACACTGCAGGATTGCTCAGGGGCAGCACCTACTTTTACGGTTCTTCACCGCAAGCCTTCGACTTCAGTCGGAGATAGTTGACAATCTGCACCCGGCCCAAAAAACCGGGTTCTCCCTCCCCAACGCAAGTTTCCCTGTATAGTTACTCTTACCGCGGGCCATATTCCTTCCCAGGGGACGCATTGCCCTTCTGGACAAGCATCATCCCCGCATGGTACGATTTAGAAAAAAGGAAGGTGGATACCCTTGCCGGAAGTAATGGAAGTCATCAGGAGCCGCCACAGCGTGCGGGCCTACCAGGACCGCCCGGTGCCGGACGAGGTACTGGAAGAAGTATTGAAAGGGGCTCTGCAGTCCCCCTCTTGGGGCAACACCCAGCCCTGGGAGGTGGCTGTGGCCGGTGGAACCGTCCTGCAGGCGATCAAGACCGGAATGCTGCAGGCTACTACCGGGAAGCGACCGCCCGCGCCCGACTTTCCCTTCCCCGCTGCCTGGCCGGAAGCCAACCGTGAGCGGTACTTCGAAAACGGGGAGCGGATGCACCAGGCCATGGGCATCGCCCGGGACGATGAGAAGGCCCGGGAAGAGCACGGCCGCAGGGGTCTCGAGTTCTTCGGCGCCCCTCTGGTCTTGTTCCTCTTCCTAGACGAGGGTCTTTCGACCTACTCCCTCTTCGACCTCGGCCTTTTCGCCCAGACCCTGATGCTGGCCGCCCACGCCTTTGGTCTGGGCACCTGCCCCATGGCCCGGGCGGTCGTGTATCCGGACATCGTGCGAGCATGCCTGAACTTGCCGGCCGGCAAGAAGTTGGCCCTTGGCATGCCCATCGGCTACCCGGACGAGAAAGCTCCCATCAACCAGTACCGCAGCAACCGGGTCTCCCTGGTGGAGGCGGTCCGGTTCTTCCGTTGAGTCCCCGTCAAACATCACCGGCGGCCGCAAGGCCGCTTTTTTTTGTCTACGCCGCCTGCCTGACCCGCCGGACTAAATGGAAGAGCATCCTGGTCTCGGGCAAGCGTAAGACATGTGTTGACGTCAGATAAGTCACCGTGGCCGCCGCGACGGCCAGGAGAAGCCGCAAAACCTGGTGGCTGAGGCGTTCACCCGGCCACACCAGGAGAAGCAGGCGATACGACCATACCGCCACCAGGCCGGTAAGCCCCGAGGCCACAACAACCCGCCAGAACGAGGACAGGAGCAGCCCCGCCCCGATGCTGCCCAGCTTCTTTTTCAACATCCACAGGAGCAGGGAACTGTTGACCAGGGCGGCGGCCGAGGTGCCCAGGGCCAGACCGCCCAGCGCCAGCGGGTGGATCAGGGCGAGGTCTAGGATTATGTTGACCAGCACGGAGGCGATGCCGATGAGCATCGGCGTGATGGTGTTCTGCTGGGACCAGAAGGCCCGTCCCACCAGGTCCCGCACCGAGCTGGTGACGATACCCAGGCTGAAAAACAGCAGGGCGAAGGCGGTCAGGACGGTGGCCCGGGAGTCGAAGACGCCGTGCTGAAAGGCCAGCTCAATGATGGGAAAGCGCAGCAGGATCAAAACCACCATGATCGGGAAGAGCATGAAGTTCAAAAAACGGATGGCCTCGTTGAGCACCCTCTTGAAGCCGTCATAATCGCCGCGGGCCATGAGGCCGGCCAGGGTGGGATACATGACCGTGTATACCGCCAGGCCCAGGGTGCCGCCGGGCAGGGAAAACAGCCGGTTGGCGTAGTTGAGCGCCGAGATGCTGCCCCCGGTCAGGCTGGATGCCAGCATGCGGTCCACCAGGAGGCCCACCTGGCCCACCCCGGAACCGATCAGGATGGGTCCCACCAGTTGGCTCATGCGGACAAGGCCGGGGTTGTGCCGCTCAAACACCAGGCCCCAGCGAAAGCCCATCTTCCAGAGGGCGGGGAGCTGGACCAGGACGATAACCAGAAAACCGACCGCGTTGCCCCAGGCCGCCAGCATGATGCCGGAGCCGGGCCGGGCCGCCGCTATGGAGGCGATGATGACGCCATTGGAGATCACCCCCAGCAGGGCCGGCAGGGAAAAACTGTTCATGGATTGCAGCATGCCGGTAAAGATGCCGGACAGCATCTGGAAAAGAATCATGGGCAGCATCAGCCTGGTCAGGTAGGCCGTCAGCAGGATCTTGGGCTCGGGAAAGTAGGGCACCACCAGGCGGGTCAACGGCACGGCAAAAATCTCGCCCAACGCTACCAGAATTACTCCCACCAGCAGGGAGTAATTGATCACCGCGACCGAGGTACGGAAGGCGGCGTCCAGTCCCTCCTCCCGCCTAACCCGGGCGAAAACGGGGATGAAGGTGGTGGTCAGCGCGGTATTGACCGCCGTAAACAAGATAAACGGGATGTTCAAACCCACCTGGTAGGCGTCGGTAAAATCAGTGGCCCCGAATTTGTAGGCCAGGACGGTGTCGCGAATAAAACCGGTCAGACGGCTGGCGATGGTAAAGATTGCGACGATACCGGCCGACTTAAGAAGAAAGGCACGGGTGCTGACATGTTCCCGCTCCATGGCGATCATTCCCATCTGAAAGGCTAAGATGCGTCCCTAATTGGTCGATAATACTGTTAATTATAACCCATGGGCGGTGCCCGGCAAAATCGGCAGGTCCGTCTGTCCCAACCATATGGGCAACCTTTACCCGGCGGCCGCTGTTTAAATATCTGCCATATTTCAGTTCAACGTTAAAAACACCCCGGAATGGAGGGGGAAAGTTGGCCGAAAGATACCTGATGGCCAAGGAGATTCGGGACATCTACGACATCGCGGCCGGCACCCTGCAGCAGTGGGAGACAAAGGACCTTTTGCATCCCACCCGCACTGCCGGCGGACACCGCCGGTACAGCGAAAAGGAACTACTGACCATCCTGGGCCCCTACGGGCCGCCGGCCAGGCGGGGCAACCGTTGCGCCGTCTACGCCCGGGTGGCCCTCGACGGGCCGCCCGGGGAAAGGGCTCTGGCCGAACAACTGCAACTGCTGCGGGAAGAAGCCCTCAAGCGTCAGTACGTGACGGTGGCCGAATACGGGGAAATGGCCTCCGGCATGGACGAGAACCGGAAGGAAATGGGCCGTCTGCTGCGGTCGGCGACCGGCGGCGAAATAGACCTCATCCTGGTGGAATTCAAGGATCGCCTGGCCTTGGGCGGCTTCAAATATGTGGACCATTTTTGCAAGCAGCATAACGTCACCATAGAAGAAGTCGGCTCTCCCCCGGCCAGGCAGTCACGGGAAGAACTGATCCAGGAAGCGGGCCGGTTTGTCGAAGGCTTATGTTCCAGGCTCGTGGGCAAGCCGGCCCCTTCCCTGGCCGGAGAGGTAATGGCCCTGCTCCGGTCGGCGCTCGGGAGAACCATGTCCGTCTAGGACGGGCTCGTCCCTTCCCTCTTGGGTGGTGGTCCCGGACGTTTGACCACCCGCTGCACCACGCCGATGATAATATCGTCGGGTCCCAGTGGTATATCCGGGTATTCCCCGCCCGGGTTGTTGGCCCGTAGAAGGTAACGGCCGTTTTCCTCCATCAGGTGCTTGATGGTAACCTCGGTACCGGCCAGCAGGGCCACAACCGCGCAACCGGGGTCACCGGAGCCCGTTTTCCTTACCAGGACCCGGTCGCCGGCGACAATGCCGGCGCCGATCATGCTGTCGCCTTCCACGGTCAGGGCGTAATCCACTTCCAGTTCACCGGGCACAGCCGTATAGCCCTGGATATCCTCCTCCGCGAGACGGGGCCGGCCGGCCCTGACGTTGCCCACGACGGGAACGGTCCGGAGAGACCCGGACGACAACCCCGGTAAACTTCCCTCCTTTTGTTTCCCGGCGATCAGGTTGCGTAAAAAGACCACATCGCGGGCCGACCGGGTGGCTTCTAAGGAAGGATCCTTTCTCTTTGCCGACGCCTTCCGGTAATTGTCCTCGGCTGTCGCCAGCTGCCTTTCCAGGTTCTTCACCGAAGCGGTGGCCAGGGAGATCAGCTCCTGGATGCCGGTGCCGAAGATATTGCCCAGGACGTAGAGATCGTCCAGACCGGGCATTCTTTTCCCCTGCTCCCAGGATTGGATTGTGGACGGAGCTTTCCCTACCCGGGCGGCCATTTGCCGGTAGGAAAGCCCCCGGGCCAGCCTTTGGGCTGCCAGGTATTGCCCCAGGGCTGGGATTCCGGTATCCTTACGGTCATACACCAAAAAAACAACCCCCCATCTTGACATCGTGTTTACGGTCAGCGTACAATGATTATAGCAAACACCAATGTCATTTTTCCTCTAACCATTATAACCTTAGACACCCCCGGTGTAAATAGCTTTTGGAAGGAATTTCTGATGAAAGACCTGGTTCTAAGCAAAAATTTGCCCGGCACAACCACCCGGCAGGACCTGGACCGGGCCGGTCATGAAATGGCCGCTTCCCTGGTCCGGGAGTTGGGCCGCCGGAGGATGGCCTACCGGGAGCTTTATCTGGAAGCGGCTACGGAAGACGGGATGACCGGGACTTCCCGGCTTTTCCCCCGCCCCCAGGGGCCGGAAAAGCTCCCCTGGCATATAAGCAGGCTGCTGACCGACCTGCCCGCCACCAGTCCCCTTACGGGCCTCACCGTCCGGCTCTGTGACCTGTCACCAGCCGGGCTGGAACAGCTGACTTTCTTCGCCATGGAAGAATCCCGGCGGAAGATGCTGGAGGAGATAAGCCTGGAGCACAACGTGGTCCCGCTTTCCTCCCTGGCCCCGGACCGGCGGGAGAAAATGCTCTCCTTCTACGATCCCTTCCGGCAACGGCTATAAGGCCGTGGAAGAAATCGAGGTCGATCTGAGCGGGGGACGGCCCCGCTCCTTCCGGTGGCGGGGCAAACATTACGCCATCCGGACCATCATGGAAAGATGGAAGGATACCGGTCGCTGGTGGGAAGGAGAGGGGACCAAGGTATTCCTGCGGGCCGGCGGAGCGGACGGCGCCATCTGGGAAATCTATTTCGATACGGCCAGGTCCACCTGGCACCTCTACAAGGTTTACGATTAAGAGGGAGGTGCGCTGGCTTTCTCATGCAAAACTTTGTCCACCTGCACGTACACAGCCCCTATTCGTTCATGGACGGGGCCAGCGCCGTTGAAAACCTGGTGCAGCAGGCCGCTGGCGCCGGCATGTCCGCCCTGGCCCTCACCGACCACAACAATGTCAGCGCGGCGGTGCGCTTCGCCCGGCTGGCCGGGCAGGCCGGCATCAAGCCCATCCAGGGAGCGGAGGTATCCACGGGCGGCCATCACCTCACCCTCCTGGCCCGGGACGCCCGCGGCTACGCCAACCTCTGCGGCCTGCTTACCCGCGCCCACCTGGACCACCCCCGCGGTCAACCGCAGAGCGACTGGCACCACCTCACGGCCTACCACGCAGGAATCATCGCCCTTTCGGGTTGCCGGAAGGGCGAAATACCCTCCCTCATCCTGCGTCGCCGGTACACTCAGGCCGCGGAGGCCGCGAAGCGCTACCGGGACCTCTGGGGCAAGGACTTCTACCTGGAATTGCCGGAAACGCTTTTACCCGGCAGCCGCTTTCTCAACCACCGCCTGGTGGAACTGGGACAAACTCTGGGCATCCCGGTAGTGGCCACCAACAACGTTCACTACGCCCGGCCGCAGGATTTCCCGGTGCACGACCTCCTGACCTGCGTCCGGCTGAAGGTACCCGTGGAGGAGGTGCACCCCGCCCGGCCGCTGAACGGGGAGAACTACTTGAAAAGCGGGGCCGAAATGGCTCAATTCCTGGCCTGGTGCCCGCAGGCCCTGGAAAACACCCTGGAGATCGCCGCCAGGTGCGAACCGGTCCTGCAGATACAAGACCGCTACCCGGATTTTCCCCTGCCCATCGGGCAGACGGCGGATACCTTCCTGCGGGAACTGGTCCGCCAGGGAGCCCAAAAACGCTACGGCCGCCTTACGCACGTGATCAGGGAGAGACTGCAGAAGGAACTCCTGGTAATCGAAAAGCTGGGCTTCGCCGGCTACTTCCTGGTAGCCTGGGATGTGGTCAACTACGCCCGGGGAAGGAGCATCCGCTGTGCCGGACGCGGTTCGGCCGGCGCATCCGCCGTCGCCTATTGCCTTTTTCTCAGTGAGGTCGACCCCATCGCCCGCAACCTGATCTTCGAACGTTTCCTGAGCCTGGAGAGAGCGGAAAAGCCCGATATTGACCTCGATTTCGATTCCCGCCACCGCGACCAGGTTACCCGGTACGTTTATGAAAAATACGGGGAGGAAAGGGTGGCCTCCGTGGCCACCTACTCCACCTACCAGGCCCGCTCGGCCGTGCGCGACCTCGGTCCGGTGCTGGGCTATCCCCCGCAGGAAATCGATGCCCTGGCCAAAAGCATGCCCTATATCCGGGCGGACCAGATTATCCCGGCTCTGGAGGACTTTCCCGAACTGCGCCGGGGCCCCTGGCGGGAAGAGCGTTACCGGCGCCTGTTCGATTTTTGCAGCTGCATCGCCGGCTTTCCCCGGTTCCTGGGCACCCATCTGGGCGGCCTTATCGTAACCAGGGATCCCGTCACCTCACTCACCCCACTGCAGATGGCGGCCAAAGGGGTACGCATCGCCCAGTTCGACCGGGACGATGTGGAGGACTTGAACCTGGTCAAACTGGACCTCCTGTCCCTCAAGACCCTCAGCGTCCTGGAGGACGCCGCCATCGGCGCCGGGCCCGGATTCAGTTACGAAAAGCTGCCCTTGAACGACCGGGCTACCTACAAACTGCTCAACAGCGGTGAAACAGTGGGCGTGTTCCAGTTGGAGAGCCCCGCCCAGCGGGCACTGCAAAAGAAATTACACGCCACCAATATCGAGGACGTGGTGGCCAGTCTCGCCCTTATCCGTCCGGGCCCCATCAAGGGAAACATGGTGGAGCCCTTCGTGGCCCGCCGCCAGGGACGGGAACCGGTAACCTACCTGCATCCGGACCTGGAGCCGGTCCTGGAAAAAACGTACGGCGTGGTCCTCTTCCAGGAACAGGTGATCGCCATAGCCACCGGCCTGGCCGGCTTCACCCCCGGTGAAGCCGACAAACTGCGCCGCCTGATGACCCACGCCCGCTCCCGGCAGGAGATGCGGGAAACAGGTGAAGAGTTCGTCCGCCGTTCGGTCGCCCGCGGTATCGAAGAGAAAACGGCCCGGGAGATCTTCGCCTGCCTGGAGGGCTACGCCAGTTACGGCTTCTGTGAGGCCCATGCGGCGGCCTTCGCCACCACCACTTACTGGACGGCCTACCTCAGCACCCATTACCCCGCCCACTTCTTTACCGCAATTCTCAACAACCAGCCCATGGGCTACTATTCCCCCGCCACCCTGGCCAACGAAGCCCGTATAAGGGGGGTACGCTTTCTCCCGCCCGACATCAATGCCGCCGGCGAGAGCTTTGCTCTGGAAAACGACGCCATCCGCATTCCCTTAAGCCGGGTTAAGGACTTAAGCCGACCCACCCTGACCGCCCTCCTGACGGAACGCTCATCCGGCCCCTTCCTTTCGCCGGTTGATTTCCGGCAGCGGACCCGGGTGGAGAAAAACACCATGGAGAACCTGATCCTCTGCGGCGCGCTGGACAGCCTGTATCCCAACCGGCGGGAACTGCTGGCCTGGTTGCCCCGAATGGCCCCCCTTTCCCCCCAGGCGGCCCTGAACCTGGGTCCACCTGAGTCGCTGCCCGACTTTTCGCCGCTGGAGAAGCACATCATGGAGCGCCGGATCCTCGGTCTGGACATCGACCGCCACTACATGACCTTCTGGCGCAGCCACCTCCAGAAGGGCGGTTATCTCACCGGCCGGCAGCTACGATCCCGCCCCGGCGACACCTGGGTCAAGACGGCCGGATTACCCGTAAGACCGCACCGCCCTCCCACCCGGAGCGGCCGGACCGTCGTCTTCTTCTCCCTGGAGGACGAGACCGGCCTGACCGAAGTCACCCTCTTCGAAGACATCTACCAGCGTTACGGGCAGCACCTCTTCGGCCCCCGGCGTTATCCCCTCCGGGTGGAAGGCCTCCTGGAGCGCCGGGACCGGGGGGTCAGCCTGACGGCAAGGGTGATAGAGCCGCTGCGGCGGCAGGGGAAGGAAAATAATGTTTTGTAACATTTTTGCCGGAGCCATTCGGCGAATGGCGTTTACCCATCACCACATTATGGTAAAATATTATCATAGCCCTTTACAGATGATAATATTTACGGTAACATGATAACATTCAGACGCGCAGCCAATAGGCCGTGAGCCTTACCTCCAACCCGCGGACGGGCCCCGGGAACCGCGGACTGGCTTCAAAGGGCGTGGGAATTCTCTACGTCCTCCTTTTGCCCCTCCTTTTCAGCGCCGGCGTTACCCTCGTCGACTCCGCCGACGGCGTCCTCATGCTCTGCGCCTACAACTGGGCCTTTATGAAACCGGTCC
>DATKUX010000067.1:0-14339 GCA_035530395.1 Spirochaetia bacterium | reverse complement strand
GGCCCCAGGAAAGGAGGATCATAGAAATCTTGGACATCGCGAAATATGCCCTGGGGGGGTAATACAACCGAGGCCTCTTAATGCCTCGATTCTGTTGGGCTGGAGCCTTCCTGACCTTCGTAATTCGTAAACCCCTGCTAGAGGTGACATTATGGCTTCATGGCCCCAATTGTTACACCTCAAGTTCGCTCCCTGTCGAGAGCGGTTCTTGTGGAACGCAAAACGTTCGGGCACCCGCCGTCAGGCGGGTCGGGGACCGTCTTTCGGGAATCGGTTTTACGTAGCAGCCCATTGGACCTGCCACAACCCCATACCGATTGTCAAAGAGCTAATACTATGATATACGGCGCTGGCAGGTTTGCCAATATAGTCCAAAAGATTCCTGGGGAAGAAATTTGCGCCTGTCATCTCCTCCCTTAACGGAGGAGACTTCCCGGCGGCTTTGTTAAACGACTGAAATTCACAGGAGGTGTTGCCCTGGCTTAGCACAAAACTTAAATACCGTTCGTCGCCGGGCTGTAGGCCCGGCCGGGGGGGGGACCCGGTCTGACGGGTACCCCGGGGTAGTGGTTGATCTTATTTTGGAGGAGGTAGTCGGATTTTGAAAAAGACTAGAAAATGGACTATGATTTTGCTGGTAGCGGCGGTTGTCCTGGCGACGGCCGGTTGCGGCAGTCAGCAGGCTGCTCAACCGTCCGGGGGGCAGCAAGCGGCCCCGCAACATATTTTGGTGGCTTCCGATACTACTTATGCCCCTTTTGAGTCCCAAGACAAAGATACGGGTAAATATGTTGGTTTTGACATGGACCTGATTCAGGCCATCGGCAAGGTGAACAACTGGAACATTGAAGTGCGCAGCATGAATTTTGACGGAATCATTCCGGCACTGCAGAGCTCCAGCATAGATGCGGCTATTTCCGCCATGTCCATTACCGATGCACGCAAACAGCAGGTAAACTTCTCCCTTCCTTACTATCAGTCCGGTCAAAGCATAATGATACTGAAGAAAAATAGCGCCATCAAGGGCTGGGCGGATTTAAAAGGTAAGAAAATCGGTGTCCAGATTGCCACCACCGGAGCCGACCTGGCCGCCAAGATACCCAAAGCTAAGATAACCACCTATGACACTATTAACGAAGCCTTTATGGCCCTGCAAAATGGTAACATCGACGCCATAGTTAACGATTACCCCGTAAATGCTTATTACATTTCTCAGGGGCAAAATAACGCCATACTGGTTGGCGGTCTGCAGAGCAGTGAATTTTACGGTATCGCCATTCCTAAAAGCAAGCCGGACATTCTGGCCAAAGTGAACAGCGCGTTGCAAACCTTGAAGAGCAACGGCCAGTTCGCCACAATCTATAAGAAATGGTTCGGTAACAACCCGCCGGACTTCCTACCCGGAGAACCACCGGCCAACCAGTAAGGAAACAAGGTTGGACGGCAAATATGCGTAGCACCTGGTGTTACGCATATTTACTGTCCGGCGCGCGAGGAGTGGAAACCTTGTCTTTAGTTGTCCAATCTCTGCCCGTGCTTTTGATGGGAGCCGGAATAACACTGGAGATCTCAGCTCTGTCTGTAGCCATCGGCTGTGTTCTGGGATTAATCGGTGGTCTGTCCCGGCTCTCGAAAAAAAGATTACTGCGTTTTGTGGGTACTTGTTATGTGGACTTTTTCCGGGGGACGCCGCTTCTGGTGCAGATTGTTCTAGTTTATTTCGGCCTTCCCGAGGTGTTTCGCTCCGTCCAGGACCAACTGGTCCAGGCCTACGGCATTACCCCCATCTTTCAAAATATACCGATTTTACCGGCTGCCATAATCGCCTGCAGCCTGAACAGCGGTGCCTATATCGCCGAGATTTTCCGGGCCGGGGTGCAGTCGATGGAAAAAGGACAAATGGAAGCGGCGCGTTCCCTGGGCATGACCCACACCCAGGCCATGCGTCATGTGATCCTGCCCCAAGCCTTTAAACGGGTCATACCGCCCTTGGGCAACGAGTTTATCGCCATGATGAAGGATACTTCCCTCTTGTCTATAATTGGTCTTGAAGAGCTGTTCCGGCGCGGCCAGCTCATTGTGGGGGATACCTATCAAGCTTTTACCATCTACCTGGAGGTGGCAGTCATTTACCTGGTCATGACATTGACCTTCTCCCGTCTGGTAGATTATTTGGAAAGGAGGTTGAAAACCGGTGATTAAAGTAACCGGCCTCCAAAAACGTTTCGGCCCGTTGGAAGTGCTGCGCGGGATTGACTGCCATATCGCCCCCCAGGAAGTGGTGGTGGTGATAGGCCCCAGCGGTTCCGGCAAGAGTACTTTTCTGCGCTGCTTAAACCTGCTGGAAAACCCTACGACCGGAGAACTGACTGTGGACGGCGTCCGCCTGACCGACTCCAAAACAAATATCAACCAAATCAGGCAGGAGCTTGGCATGGTTTTTCAGCACTTCAACCTCTTCCCCCATAAAACGGCGCTTGATAACATTACTATGGCCCCTTTGCGGGTGCGGCGCATGAGTACTGATCAGGCCCGGGAAACAGCTCTCGACCTGCTGGCCAAAGTGGGTTTAAGCGACAAAGCTTCTGTTTATCCGGCCCAGTTATCGGGCGGGCAGCAGCAGCGCCTAGCCATTGCCCGGGCTCTGGCCATGCGCCCGAAAGTGATGCTTTTTGACGAGCCCACCTCCTCGCTGGACCCCGAAATGGTCGGTGAGGTGCTGGCCGTGATGAAGGATCTGGCCCGGGAGGGCATGACCATGGTGGTGGTTACCCACGAGATGGGCTTCGCCCGTGAAGTAGGCGACCGGGTCCTGTTTATGGACGAGGGAAAAATCCTGGAGGAAGGCACTCCCGAACAGATCTTCAATCATCCTCGCAACGAACGGTTAAAGGGGTTTTTGAGCAAAATTCTTAGGGCGTAAATCCGGCGTCATACAACTGCCATGGGCCCGATATGCCACGGCCGGCCAGGGGCGCCGGGCACCGCTTCTCCAGGGGGGACGCCTGCCGGTGGATGGGTGGGTCAAGACGGGCATCGCCAAACCAGGCTGACCCGGAAGGGCAGAACCCTCTCCAAAAGCTTTTCGTTTCGCTTGGAGTATTCATTGGCTTGGCGTTTTACTTGCGAATTAAGGCGCCTTGCAGCCAAATTGCAATGATCGGGACAAACGAAAAGGCCCCCGGAACCCCGGAGGCCTTGATATTCTGGAGCGGGTGAAGAGAATCGAACTCTCAACCCTCAGCTTGGAAATTTAAGGCGGACGTTGCAGACCAGTGTAGCACTATGATAGAAGCCGCATGGCTTGCGGTTTTTTCTTCCTGGATATTCCTTCCTTGTGCCCCACGGAAGCACTTTTCCGGCCTGGTTGTCGTATACGACAATAACCCGGAACCGCCCGTCACCGTAGGTCTAACATCACCAAGCCAAACAACATCGACACCTAAACCTGCTCCACCGCCCGGTAGGTCCTATGCTTCCTTCCTGGGCCGCCCCTTCCCTCTTTCCGTGCGGAAAAGACCGTGGAGCCAGGTTCGGGCTCTTCTGTTTGCAGCTCTATCCTGACATTTGCGTCAAGGGCTTTAGCCAGCTTGCCCAGAGTGCGAAGGCTTATATTTTGGTTGCCGCCCTCGATCCTGGCGATCACGGACTGAGTGGTGCCGATCCGATGTGCAAGGGACTTTTGGGTCAAGCCCTTCTTGATACGGAGCGCGACAAGCTGACTAATAGCCTGATATTCCGCCTCCGATTCCTCCCAAGCAGCCCGGAACTCCGGGTCTTTAAGGCTTTTCTGCAGGTGTCTTTCAAAGTCGTCCATTGTACTTTGTCTCCTTAATAATTATTCTTCGTTCTCCGGCAACTCTTGTCCCCGCTGGTCGTCATCTGGTTTTCCCCCGCCCCGGAGGTACTCTGCAAGGCGCTTGACGGCCAAGTTCCGGTCATGCTCCGGCAGCCTACGGGTGTCCTTCCGAAAGGCGTGCAGAAGTAGGAACGCTTTCCCGGGCACAGGTAAAAAAAGGACCCGGTATTCGTTGCCCTTGAATTTCGTCCGAAGTTCCCAAAGGTTTTCGCCCAGGTTGCTGACGAACGGCCAACCCAAGTCTATGCCGAATTCCTTCAGCAACTGAATGTTCCTAAAAACCTTTGCCTCAGCGTCGTCCTGCAGGCTGTCGAGAAATTCTTCTACCGGCCGACGGGCTGGCTTCTTCACCCTGAAATATATTATTCTCCACATCTTAAGGATACTATAGCAAATATGCGATTGCTTTACAAGCTGCTTGGAGTCGACGGAAAGGCATTTTCATGGGAAATGGAGTTGCCCTGCGAGGCCCCGAAGGCAAGGGCAGGGAACGGCCCTAGCGGGCCGGGCGGCTGGAGGTGGTGAAAATCATCAACCACCACATTGCAATCCTGGGACACAGCAAGACTTCTACCACCATGGACCTTTACTGCCATGCCAACGAGGAAGGCAAGCGACGGGCGGTGAACCGGCTGGACAGCCTGATCAATTTCTAGGCATCATGAAAGGGATAAGGTGGTTACTGAAACGTGCATTGTCGTACAGTTGTCGTAAACCGGCCCAACAGAAAAGGCCCCCGAACCCCGGGGACCTTGATCTCACTGGAGCGGGTGAAGAGGATCGAACTCTCAACCCTCAGCTTGGGAAGCTGATGCTCTACCATTGAGCTACACCCGCTTATACCTGATAGTATACCCCGTCCGCCGTCAAAATGCAAGCCCCCTTCGGAGCTCAGGCGAAAATGGCGGGATCGGCCAGCAGGGTCTGCGCCCGGGAAGATCCTACCCCCACGAGGGAGACCGCGACCCCGGTCAACTCGGTCACCCGTTCGAGGTAGCGCTTCGCGTTGGCCGGCAACTGGCCGATGTCGCGTACCCCGGTGATATCCTCGTGCCAGCCCGGCATTTCCTCATACTCCACCCGGCAATCGGCCAACACCTTGAGGCTGGCCGAAAACTCGGTGAGAACCTCGTTCCGGTAGTGGTAGGCCACGCCTATTCTCAGCTTCGGGATCCCGGTCAAAACGTCCAGTTTAACCACGGCCAGCGAGTGCAGTCCGTTGACCCGCACTGCGTAGCGCAAAGCCACCGTATCCAGCCAGCCGCATCGTCTGGGACGTCCCGTCGTCGTACCGAACTCCCCCCCGGCATGACGCAAATGCTCGCCCATATCATCAGACAGTTCCGTAGGGAACGGCCCACTACCCACCCGCGTCGTATAGGCCTTGGATACGCCGATGACCCGGTCAATGCGGGTGGGGCCGATACCGGCCCCCAGACACGCCCCGGCGGCCGTTGGGTTGGACGAGGTAACATACGGGTAGGTACCGTGGTCGATGTCCAGGAGTGTCCCCTGGGCCCCTTCAAACAATACATTTTGACCCTGGTCCAGAGCGGCTGTGACCAGTTGCCCCGGGTCGGCCACGTAGGGGCGCAACTTTTCGCCGTAGGCCAGATACTCTTCCATGATGGCGTTGAAATCCAGCGGTTCGACACCGTATACCTTGGCCAATAGCTCATTCTTCTCCGCCAGGATATCCGCCAGTGTGGCGGCAAACTCCTCCCGGTCCAGGATATCGACCACCCGAATGCCTGTACGCCTGATCTTATCGGTGTAAGCCGGGCCGATACCACGGGCGGTGGTACCGATTTTTTTGGCGCCGGCCCGCCGTTCTTCCTCCAAACGGTCCAGAAGACGGTGATACGGCAGGATCAGGTGAGCCCGGGGGCTGATGTACAGGGTGCCGGCATTAGGCAGGCGACCTGCCAGGTCCGTCAGTTCCTTTAGCAGAACCGGAGGGTCTATTACCACCCCGTTGCCGATCACGCAAGACTTGCCCGGATAGAGAATGCCGGACGGCAAAAGGTGCAACTTGAACTCCTCCGACCCCACCACCACGGTGTGCCCGGCGTTGTTGCCTCCTTGAAAGCGAACGACCACGGCCGCCTTCTCCGCCAGAAAGTCCGTTACCTTCCCCTTACCCTCGTCGCCCCACTGAGCACCAACCAGTACCACACAAGACAACCAGATCACCCGACCTTTCCGCCGCGCCGCCCGCCATAGCCTGCCGGCGAGCCAGGCACGGTCCGCAACTATAACCTATTTTATCCCGCCCGCCGTACAATCTCGCGGGCCACTACCAAACCGGAAGCCGAAGCCTGCACCAGTCCCCGGGTAACACCGGCTCCGTCTCCCGCCGCAAACAGGTTTTCAATGTGCGTTTCCAGCCCTGCTCCCAGTTCCATCCGCGATGAATAAAACTTGACCTCCACGCCGTAGAGCAGCGTGTAGCGGGAAAAAACCCCGGGGGCCAGCCCGTCCAGGGCCTTCAATATCTCTACTATCGACACCAGGTGCCGGTAAGGAAAGACCAGGCTTAGATCACCCGGGGTCGCTTCCTTCAGGGTGGGAGTGGTCAGGCACTTACGCATGCGGTCCACCGTAGAACGCTGACCGGCCAAAAGGTCTCCCAGCCGCTGGATGATAACTCCACCGCCCAGCAGGTTGGCCAACGAGGCGATATGTCTGCCGTAAGCGATAGGATTATCAAACGGCTCGGTAAAGTTCTTGGAGACCAGCACGGCGAAATTGGTGTTCTTGGTCTTGTGATAGGCATGCGTGTGCCCGTTGACGGTAATCAACCCGTCGTTGTTTTCCATGACCACCTGTCCGTAAGGGTTCATGCAGAACGTGCGGACCTTGTCATCGAAGGCCTTGGAATAGTAAATCAACTTGGATTCGTAAAAGATGCGGGTCAGGTTTTCCAGGATCGAACCGGGCACCTCCACCCTTACTCCGATGTCCACCGGGTTGGACTTCAAAGGCAGGTCCAGCCGCCCGGCCTCCCGCCTTAACCACTCGGACCCCTCCCGCCCCGGGGCGATGATGACATAGCGCCCCCGGATCTCTTCACCGCCGGCTGTCACTACGCCCGCCGCCCGGCCGTCCTCCACCAGGATGGACCCCACCTGGCAACCAGTGCGCACTTCGATGCCTTTTGCGGTCAAAAACTCATACATGCGACCCAATATCTCGCCGCTGCGTCCAGTGCCGAGATGTCGGATGGGCACGGGGATAAGCTTGAGCTGGTTCTTTTCCGCCCGCTCCACCATATCCTGCACTTCTTCGGCGTTGTCGACGCCATACACCTTTTCCGGCGCCCCGTAACGGCAGTAGGTATCATCCACGGCCGCAATCAGCGCCTTCAGGTTTTCATCCCCTACATACTGCCCGAGGCTACCGCCGACCTCGCCGGTCAGCGTAAGCTTTCCGTCAGAAAAGGCCCCGGCGCCGCCCCAACCGGATATAACCGAGCAGGACGGACAGCGGGCACAGGAGGACCTGCCCTTTTGCAACGGACAATGCCTGTGGGCTATGGAGTTGCCTTTTTCCAGGATAACCGTTTTAAAGCCCTTCCCGGCTCCGGCCAGTTCCATGGCCGCAAAAATCCCGGCAGGCCCGGCTCCCACAATCACCACGTCATAGGTCAAAATGTCCTTCCCTCTCCGGCAGCCGAAAATCAACTTAAAGGGGGTAGGAAAAAAGGGAACAAAGCTTATGAACCACGGTTATCTTAACAGACGTCTCGCGGGTTGTCAACGCAAAGCCCCCAGACAAAGGGCTATGCTTCCTCTTCCCGTCTGGCCAGGTTGACAAAGCGGGTGAATTCGCGCAGAAAAGCCAGCTCCGCGACTCCGGTGGGCCCATTGCGCTGTTTGGCCACAATTATCTCCGCGATGCCCTTTTTATCGCTTTCCTTGTTGTAATACTCCTCGCGATAGATGAACATCACCACGTCGGCATCCTGCTCCAGGCTGCCGCTTTCTCTCAGGTCGGCCATCTGGGGCTTGGAGTCTTTGCGCTGCTCGGCCTGGCGGGACAACTGGGCCAGCGCCAAAACCGGCAAATTCAGTTCCTTGGCCATCCCTTTCAGGGAACGGGAGATGCCGGCAATTTCCTGCTGCCGGTTCTCGACCCGGCCGTGACCCTGCATCAACTGCAGGTAGTCGATCACCACCAGGGACAGCCCTTTTTCGAACTGCAACTCCCGGCAGCGGGCCCGGATCTGCCGGACCGTGATACCGGTAAAGTCGTCGATGAAGAGCGGACAACCAGCCAGTTCCCCGGCCGCCCGGGTCACCCGGGCGAAATCCTCTTCCTCCAGATGCCCGGTACGCACGTGTTGGAGATCCACCATGGCCTCCTGGCAAATCAGGCGTTGCACCAGCTGTTCCTTGGACATTTCCAGGCTGAAAACCGCCACCGGCAGTTTTTTCTTGACGGCCACGTTCTGGGCCACCGTCAGGCCGAGAGCCGTCTTACCCATGCTGGGCCGGCCGGCCAGAATAATGAGGTCGCCCGGCTGCAGGCCGCCCGTCAAGCGGTCCAGTTCGACAAAGCCGGTGGGCACACCGGTGATCTCTTCCCGGTGGAGGTAGGCGTGTTGGATGCGGTCGAGAACCCCGAACACTATCTCCTTGATGGAAGCAAAGGCACTACCGCCACGCCGGGAGTGCATCTCCATTATCATCCGCTCGGCCTGGTCCAACAGCTGGCCGGCACCTTCCGACCCCTCGTAGCCCAGGTTGGCAATGCGGGTAGCCAGTTGAATCAGGGTCCTGAGCAGGGCCTTTTCCTCGACAATGTAGGCGTAGTACTCCGCATTGGCCGCAACCGGCACCAGGTTGGCCAGGGAAGCGGTATAGGCCACCCCGCCGGCCTGTTCCAATGACCCGGCCTTGCGCAAAAAGTTGGTCACGGTTATCAGGTCGGCCGGCTGGCTAATGTCGGAAAGCTCCAGCATGGCATGATAGATGAGCCGGTGGGCCTCCTGGTAAAAGTCTTCCGGGCGCAGGATCTTCATGACCCGGAAAATGGCCTCCCGGTCCAATAAAATGGAGCCTAGGACGGATTGCTCGGCGTCTAAATCCTGCGGCGGAACGCGCATCTCCTGCATATCAGGCATCCATAAACATCTTGACGATCTCTTCCACGCAGGACACCGGTATAAGCTCGAGGCCATTCTTGACGGCCGGCAGATCGCGCGCGTTTTCCGACGGGATGATCACCCGCCTTATACCCGCCTGTCTGGCCCCGTACAATTTTTCCGGGATGCCGCCCACCGCCCGTACCTTGCCCTGAATGGACAGCTCTCCGGTCACGGCCACATCCTGGGGAAAGGGGATGGCCTTCAAAGCGGACCAAACGGCCAAAAGGATGGCGGTGCCGGCCGAAGGCCCGTCGATGCGGCCTCCCCCGACCACGTTGACGTGAACATCGAAATCGGCCAGATCTTCGCCAGTCAACCGTCTAATGACGGAGGCGGCGTTGAAGACGGAGTCCTTGGCCATGCTCCCCGCGGTGTCGTTGAAACGGATCTGCCCCTTAGAGGGGGCGCGGGCCGGAAAGGCTACCGCTTCGATTTCCAACACCGTGCCGGTATAACCTTGTACGGCAAGGCCGAAAAGCTTACCGACCTCCTTGTTGGAGGACGCTTTGCGCAGCGTATGAGGAGAGAGCCGGCTGGCATGTACCACCGTCTTGACATCCTCCACGGTCAGCCGTAACCCGCTGGCCCGGCCCACCTGGTAGAAAGCCAGACCGTAGGCATCCGCCAGTATGTTGATGGCTTTGCGCCCTTCCCCGGTATATTCGGCCACCAGGGGGGGCACGGCCACATCCATGTCCACTTCCAGCTTGGTTGCCGCCTGCTGGACAATTTCTTCCACCACGCCCGGTGTCAGAGGTTCGAAAAAGACCTCCGCGGTGCGCGAACGGATGGCCGGGCTTATATCCTCCGGATCGCGCGTCGTGGCCCCGATGAGGATAAAGTCGGCCGGGGCACCCTCCTCGAAAAGCTTCTTGATATATTTGGGCACGCCTGCGTCATGGGGGTCGAAGTAGGCCGAATCGAAAAAGACCCTCTTGTCCTCCATGACCTTAAGGAGTTTGTTCTGCAGAAGGAAGTCCATCTCGCCGATCTCGTCGATAAAGAGCACGCCGCCGTGCGCGTCCGTCACCAGCCCGGGCTTGGGCTCCGGTACCCCGGTCTCGGCAAGGTCCCTCCGGGCACCCTGGTAAATCGGATCATGCACCGAACCCAGCAGCGGGTTGGTTACTTCCCGCGGGTCCCAGCGCAGGGTGGCCCCGTTGACCTCAATGAAGGGGGCGTCGGCACCGAAAGCGGTGCCAGCGACCTTTTTAGCCACCTCGAGGGCCAGACGGGCGGCGGTCGTCTTGCCGACGCCGGGAGGACCGTAGAGAATCACGTGCTGGGGAAAGGGAGAGGATAGTTTGGCCAAAAGCGCGGTCAAGGCGTCTTTCTGACCCAGCAGTTCGTCAAAGGAGGTGGGGCGCAGGACTTCCAGGGCACTCCTGGTAAGCCGCTTGGAGTCCGCCTTCTCCAAAAGGGCCAGCCTCTTCAGGGTTTGAGCGTTTTCCGGACCGGTGTTTTCCTTCAGCACCATCTCCCTGATTTCGCGCACGTACTCTTCGTGTCTTTTCTGCATGCGCTCGCCGACCTTTTTCTCCAGTTGATCCTCAACCGTGCGCCGGGCCAGATAATTGGCAATCTCGTCCTCCACCTGCTCCAGAATGTCCGGGACTGCTTCCAGGCCGGGCAGAGCGTCAAAAGTCGGGTCTTCGAAGACCAGCCGCTGTAGGGCCAGAACCCTCTCCGGCAGTCGCTCGGAACGCAACAGAGCCAAGGCATCGAGTTTAACCGCCCGGAGCACCACTTTATCTGAACCAAACAGGTCGGAAAGCATGCCGAAGAGCACTGTCACCTGCCGGTGCAGCTGATCTTCCGTCTGAATTTTCCCGGAGGCCCCCGCACCGCGTCCCGTCTTCCAGTTCTGAGCCAACATATTAAGGAACTACCCCCCGCCCGTGTAAAATCCGGCTCCCACCCGGGACAAACCGGCTACTCCGCCACTACTGCCACTTTTACGTCACGCGAAACCGCATGGTGCAACCGCACCGTAACTGTATATTCACCGAGTGACCGGATTGGTTCTTTTAATACTATTTTCTTCCTGTCAACGGCAAAACCGTGCTCGGCTTGTAAGGCCTGGGCCACGTCCTGGTTGCCCACCGAACCGAAGAGCTTTCCCTTTTCCCCCGCCCGGGCAGTTATGTGTACCGTCAGTCCGGCCAGGCGATCAGACAGCGCCAAGGCCTCCGCAGTCGCCCGCTTCTCCTTTTCCTGGACGGCTTCCTTCCGCCGGTCAACGTCCTTCATGCGGCCGGCCGTAGCCTCCTGGGCCAGGCCCCGCGGCAGGAGGTAGTTGCGGGCGTAACCGTCGGCCACCCGGGCCACTTCTCCCCGCTTACCCAAACCCGTCACATCCTGCAACAGGATAACGTTCAAGGAAATCACCTCCACTTTGTCAATTTTTTTCGGGCTTCCGTCGTAAATTGACGATGGAATCAAGAACGCCGACCACGATCAGAAGCGGAACGCTCACCTGCGGGTCGACGACCAGAGCCAGCACCAGCAGAATCTTCAAAAGACCCATACCCCGCAGTCGCCGGAAGTGGAAGCCAACCACAGCTATGCCGACTACCAGGTACACCTGGGCCACCACGTAGAGCAGGTTTCCCCCCAGACGGTCAGCCAGGGGCCAACCGAATTCCGAGCCGGCCAGGAAAAGGCCCAGGCCCGCGATGAGGCTCCAGATGCTGTACCATGGCAGGTGCCAAAGGCTGAAAGGCAAGACCACGGGAACCGGGCCACCCTGCCGGATCAGCAAAAAGCGCGTCCACAAGTAGGTGGCCCCCATTTGCGCGGCCAGCCCGGCCACCTGGATACCGGGCCAGAGGAAAAGCATCAAATGGGCAAATCTGGCCAGGGTAGGAGCCGCCCCACCACCGCCTCCCGTTTGGAGGTACATGGCGATGACCTCGTTCAGCGCGGCCTGCAGGCTCGCGGAGGAAAAAGGATTGTACCCTGTAGTTCCCCAGTACCAGGCCCATGCCGCGGCGGTGAAAAAAAACTGTCCCGCCAAGGCCACCAGTACTCCCTTGGAGGCACTGAGTCGGTTTTTGAAAATGAGGCCTAACAGCAATCCAGAGAGACCCATCGGCACCATCAGCAACAACTCTGCCTGCCAGACCAAGCCCACGCCTTGCGGAGACATGGCCAGCCCCAGCAAAATCGCAGCCGCCACCAGTGCCCCGGCAGCCACGAAAAGACTGCGTCGCACCGTTAAGAGTGCCGGGAAGGCCGGTAACACGATGGATACCACCAGGAAAAGGGGCGGCAGGTACATTGCGAGAACCCCGCAAATAGCTACCAACAAAGCACACAAAACGCTATCCTTTAGATTTCCCGCCTCCCCAGACACCAACGACCATCCCTTCGCCAACACGCCGAAAGACCGCATCTCTTAGGACGCGGCCTCTCAAACCCGTTTTCTTTCCGTCCGGTACCGGAGAAGGGAGGACAGGTCGCCAAACCACTCCTCCATTTCGTGCCCGGTATCCACGCCCTGTTTCAGCTTGGCTTCCACCTTGAGATCCAGACGGGAAAAACCGAAACCCAGCCTACGGCCCAGAATGTAAGCCGTTATGATCAGCCCGGCCAGGGAGTCCAGCATGACGTCCTCGCTGCCCTGAACCATACCCTTATAAAATGCTGTAACGGCAGCCAGGATGTCCGCCTTCAGCCATTCTATGACCTTCACGTTCTTCGTGATCTGGGCTTCGCTCACCATGCTCACGGCCATTCACCTCTCCCGCTGGGGTAAGGAATTCGTCACCGGCCGGATCAATTCCTGCCGCCACTTTATGGCTGCATGACCGGTAGCCACCACCCCAAGCCGGGAAAAACAGGCGAGACTGCGGCGCTATTCGGTTGTAAACGGTATAAGCGCCATGATCCGCGACCTCTTGATCGCCACCGTCAGGCACCGCTGGTGTTTGGCACAGTTGCCCGAGATGCGGCGGGGTAAAATTTTCCCCCGCTCGGTAACATATTTCTTTAAACGCGGCACGTCCTTGTAGTCGATGATCGTCATCTTGTCGACACAGAAACTACAGACTTTCTTCTTGCCGCGGCGTCCACGTTCCCGCTTCATAAGCTGCCCGGCTTTTCGCCGGGTCCTTCACCTCCCCACGTTTGGTTGCTCAAAAGGGGACCTCGTCATCCAGAAAGGGGGGTTCGTCATCCATGGGAGCCGTCTGGGACTGTTGGGGCGCACCCTCGCGCGCGCGGTCCAGAAAGGTCACACCGTCGGCCACAACCTCGGCCGATTCGTGTTTGACGCCGTCTTTTTCCCACTTGCGTATTTGCAGGCTTCCCTCCACCGCCACCAGGCGACCCTTACCCAGAAAGTTGGCGCAGGTTTCCGCCTGTTTCCGCCACACAACGATCCGAATAAAATCCGTTTCCTTCTCGCCCTGGCGGTTGGCGAAGTTGCGGTCCACGGCCACCGTCATGTTGGCCACGGCTATCCCGCTCTGGGTGTACCGCAGCTCCGGGTCCCGCGTGAGACGGCCTATCAATATGACCCGGTTTAGCATAGGGCAGACCCCCTTAAATCACCGTCAATCTTCTTCCAGTACGATGATGTTACGGATGACACCGTCGGTGATCTTGTACACCCGGGTCAGTTCCTTTTCCAATCCCGTATCACCGGTGAACTTGATCACCACGTAGTACCCTTCCCGGAGCTTGCCGATTTCGTAGGTCAACCGGCGTTTGCCCCAGCGGTCGACCTTGACGACTTCGCCGCCATTTTCCGTAATGACGCTGGAAAAGCGGTCAATCAGAGCTGTCTGCTGCGCCTCATCCAATTCGGGGCGCAAAATGAACATTGTTTCGTACTTGCGTGTGGCCAATTTCTCACCTCCTCCCCACGGACTAAACGGCCCTACCACTGAGGTAGAGCAGGGCGGACAGGCATGTGTTAACACGCCTTGGCGATTATAGCACAGCCCTACTGAAAAGACAAGCAAAATTGGATTGGGGCCCCGGTGGACTATCGGCAACCTTCCGGGGAAACGAAGGGGGCCGCCGAACAAAAAAGGAGTCCCGGCGGGGCTCCTAATCGATCAAGCAATTACCTGGCCAGTTTTTCGAGCCCGGTCACCCGGTCCACCAAGAAAAGCCGGCGCGGGAGCCCCTGGATTTATCCATGGGGAGGAGCACCGGCACACTCTTTGACCGGAATCCATTTTGGAATACCCTTGCCTTTGAGGGTTTTGAGAATCGTACCGACCATCGAGCGTTTTTCGGTCAACTTGTTTCGGCATACACGACCTTCTAACGTAAGTTTCTTCCAATCCTTATCCGTGATCATGTTCCCTTCGAGATGAGACA
>DATKUX010000066.1:0-10415 GCA_035530395.1 Spirochaetia bacterium | reverse complement strand
TTGGCAACTACTCCGCCATCAGCCCTTAAAAGACCAGAAAACCGGGATCAGGGTTAGGGATATGAGCATGTTCAGGAGACTCAGGGGTGCCCCAACCCGCAAATAGTCTCCCATGCGGTAGCGGCCCGGACCCATCACCAGGAGGTTCGTCTGGTTCCCGAATGGTGTAACAGGGGTGGCCGACACCGCAATTATGACTGCCACGACCAGGGGGGTCGGGTTGAAATGCATGACCATCGCTGCCTGGATGGCCAGAGGCGTCACCAGAACCACGGTTACCGCATTGGAGAACACCTGGGTCAGGATGGCCGCCAGCAAGTAGACCGCCGCTAGTAGAATCACCGGGTTCGAATCCCCAACCACCCTCAGTACAGCCTGTGCTACGGAGGACACCACCCCCGTACCCTCCAAGGCCGCCCCCAGAGTCAACATCCCGGCAATCAGCACCAGTATCCGCAATTCCAGGGACTTCTGCGCTTCTTCAGGTGTCAAACACCCCGTTATGACTACCATCGCCACTCCCAGAATGGCGGCCACGGCAGTCGGCAGTAAACCCGTCGCCCCGGTCAGGAGCACGGCCAGCATGGTCACTTCGGCCAGCCAGGCCTGCTTCGAACGGGGCGGGTGATAGTCGACCTCTTGCTGAAGCAACAGCACACCGCTGTGCGCCAGGCTTGCCAACCCCTTCTCCGGTCCCCTGAGCAAAAGGGTGTCACCCACCCGGAAGCGCATCGAGGCCATCTGCGCCGGGGTCGCCGTTTCGCCGAGGCGCGATACCGCCACCACCGACGTTTGGTACCGCTGGCGAAAGTTTAATTCCGCCAGGGTATGCCCCCGTAGGGGCGACTTGGGTGTCACCAGGGCCTCGGTGTGGCCTTCCCCCACTCCCCTGAACCCATCTTCTTCCAGCAGGCGCAAACCGGGATATTCGGAATTTTCGTGTATACCCAGGAGGTCCGTGACCGCTCCTTGAACCCAAAGCCGGTCCCCGGCCCCGATCATGGTATCTGCATCCGGGTGGTCCACAATGCTGCCATCCGAGTGCCGGATACTGATAACACGTATACCCAGTTTGACGGGAAGGGCCAGGTTCTTGAGCGCTTGCCCGCGCCCGGGGAAATTTGGCAAGACGTCCAACTCGCCCCGATACTGCCGCAAGCCGTATAGATGTTCTTTACCTTCCTCCTCTGACCGCGCCGGTAAGAGTTTATTTCCCAGGAGGACAGTGTATACAACTCCCACTACCACCAGGATCATGGCCAGAGGTGTCATAGCAAACAGGGAAAGACCGGGTGATCCCGCATGTATCAACAACTGGTTGGCGAGAATGTTGCCCGAACTACCCAACAGGGTCAACAGCCCACCCAGGCTGGCCCCGTAAGCCACCGGCAGCAGCAAGCGGGACGGGGGTATCCCCAACCTGGATCGCATGCCCTCAATCATGCGGATAAAGATGGTGATAACCCCAACATCGCTGATCAGGGCCGAGGGTACAGCGGCCGCCAGCATGAGCAGTCCGCTGGTCTTCGCCTCACCACCGCCGGCATGGCTAGCCACCCAACGGCCCACCCGGGCCGTCACCCCGGTGCGCTGGAGTGCTTCCCCCAAGATCATCATTGAGGCAATCAGAATCACTGCCGGATTGGCAAAACCCTGAAACAGGGTTTGGTAGGAAACGAGGTTTAAGGCACCCACCAAGCCCAAAGCCAGGACAGCGACCACTTGGGGACGAACCTTGTTGCCGGCCAGAAGCACCACCGTCAGCAACAGGACCAGGACCGCCAATGCGGGGGGAGAAACAGCCTGGGCTAAAATTCCAGACAATCAACAAGCCTCCTGACATGTAGTTTACGGAGGGGTGGTTCCGTAAACAGACTTGGCAGTGCTGCCGGGCGATGTCCTTGGAGAGGGGTAAACGGTGTTCGGCAGGGTGTTAGCCTGACTGGAAACACCGGCAGGGGGAGCTTTGACCGGACCGCTTGGCGCGTTTGGCGGTGTAACTGCCTCGGTGTTCGCCTTGGCCGCGGCAGGCGGAGCCATGGCTCTCCTGGCTTGACTATTCTGACCGGCTGCAAAAAACAACAAGGAAACATATAACAATAATCCCAGACTGGAAAAAGCAAACCATTGGAAAGCGCCGTCTTTTTGGGCGATTTTCTTGTAAACCGCGCCTACAAGACCGACGAAAAACAGCAAGCCGAAAATCAGGGCCAGGGAACCCATCATCGGACCGACCCCCTTCCATTGCTGCCGTCAAAGATGTCGCAGGTTCGGGGCGGCGGGCGCCCCCTGGCCCGTTACCTGGGCTGCATCCTGATCGCCCCGTCCAGACGGATCACGCTGCCGTTGAGCATGGGATTCTCGAGAATGGACTGCACCAGCCCCGCATATTCCTCCGGGCGGCCCAAGCGGGAAGGGAAGGGAACCATCGCTCCCAGGGTCTCCTTGGCCTTTTCCGGCAGCCCGTCAAACATGGGAGTCTCAAAGATGCCGGGCGCAATGGTCATCACCCGGATGCCGTGGCTGGCCAACTCTCTGGCCAGGGGCAGGGTCATCCCTACAATGCCGCCCTTGGAGGCACTGTAGGCCGCCTGGCCTACCTGCCCTTCGAAGGCGGCCACCGAAGCCGTGTTAATGACAACCCCCCGCTCCCCTTCCCCATTGGGGACGTTGCCCGCCATTATTACCGCCGCCAGCCGGATGACGTTGAAGGTGCCGATCAAATTGATCCTGATGACCCGCTCAAACTCGCTCAGGCTGTGGGGCCCGCTCCGGCCCAGCACCTTTTGGGCCACGCCTATGCCGGCGCAGTTGACTAAAACGTTGACCTGACCGAAGGCATCTACAGCCCTGGTTAGCATTTCGGCCACACTGGCTTCCGAGGTAACATCCGTCTTTACATAAAGACCGTTGCCGCCCAGACCGGCCGCGAGCCGGTTGCCTTTGTCCTCCGCCAGATCGGCAATGACGGCCTTGCCCCCGCCGGCCACCAGCCGTCTTACGACAGCCTCACCGAGACCCGAGGCCCCGCCGGTAACTACGGCCACACAATCCTTGACGTCCATCGTTTCTCCCCCTCTCTTTTACGCCAGCCTCTCGATTACAGTGGCGTTGGCCATGCCGTGTCCTTCGCACATGGTCTGCAGGCCGTATCGTCCGCCCGTTCTTTCCAGTTCGTGCAGCATGGTGGTCATCAGGCGGGCCCCGCTGGCACCCAGAGGGTGACCCAGGGCGATGGCGCCGCCACAGGGGTTAAGCCGGGCCGGGTCGGCGCCCGTCTCCTTGAGCCAGGCCAGGGGCACGGAGGCAAAAGCCTCGTTGACCTCGAAGACATCGATGTCCCGCAGGGTCAGACCAGCTTTGGCCAGCACTTTGGCCGTAGCCGGGATCGGTCCCGTAAGCATCAGGGTGGGGTCGGACCCTAGAACGCTGCGGGCCAGGACCCGGAAGCGAGGTTTTAACCCCAGTTCCAGTGCTTTTTCCCGGGCCATGACCAGGATGGCCGCCGCGCCGTCGCTGATCTGGCTGGAATTGCCGGCCGTCACCAGACCGTTTTCCTGAAACGCCGGCTTCAAACTGGCCAGCTTCTCCCGGGAAGTATCCCGGCGGCAGGTTTCGTCAGCCGCAAAGACTCTTTTCGTATCGTCAGCCAGGGTTACCGTCACCGGCATGATCTCCCGCTTGAACCTTCCCTCGTCCTGGGCCCGGACGGCCTTTTGATGGCTCTCCAGGGAATATTCGTCCAATTCCTCCCGGGACAACCCCCACCTCAAGGCAATCCTTTCCGCCGACAGACCCTGGGGGATAATCTCGTAGCGGGAGGTCATTTCCCCACTGAACGCGGTATCCCGGAAATTGGAGCCCATGGGCACCCGGGACATGTTTTCGATGCCCGCCGCCACCACCACATCCATATCGCCGCTGATAACCGCCTGGGCGGCAAAGTGAACGGCCTGCTGGCTGGAACCGCACTGGCGGTCCAGGGACAGACCCGGCACGTGCACGGGAAAGTCGGCGATCAGAGCCGCCTCCCGCCCGATGCACATGGCCTGTTCCCCCACCTGGGAAACGCAGCCCATGATCACATCCTCCACCAGCGCCGGGTCACAGCCGGCCCTGGTCACCAATTCCTTGATTACCATACCGGCCAGGTCTTCGGCCCTGATGCCGGAAAGGCTCCCGCCCCGGCGCCCCACCGGGGTTCTTATCGCCGCCACAATTATCGCCTCGCGCATCGAACCACCCTTTTTCTTTCTTCGCTATTCCTTCAGCATCTCCCGTGCTATCACCAGTCGCTGGATCTGGTTGGTCCCCTCCACGATCTGACCCTGTTTGGCGTCCCGGAGGTAGCGCTCCACCGGAAAATCCCTCATATAGCCGTAACCGCCGAAGATCTGAACCGCGTCCAGCGCCACCTTCATATTCACGTCCGTGGCGAAACGCTTGGCCATGGCGGCCTGTTTGGTGGCGACGCGCCCCTGGTCCATCAGGCAGGCGGCCTGGTAAACCAGAAGGCGGGCCGCCTCGATCCCGGTGGCCATGTCGGCCAGCATGATCTGGACAGCCTGGAACCCGGCGATGCTTTGGCCGAACTGGACCCTGTCCCTGGCGTAGGCCAGGGCCGCCTCAAGGGCGGCCTGGGCATTGCCGACGGCTACGGCGGCCACATTGACCCGGCCCCCGTCCAGGGCACTCATGAAGATCTTGAAGCCCTGACCTTCTCCGCCGAGGAGGTTTTCCCCGGGCACCCGGCAATCCTGAAAGATCAGCTCCCGGGTGGGCGTGGAACGGTTGCCCAGCTTTCTTTCCTTCTTGCCGAAGGTCAGACCCGGCGAAGCCTTTTCCACGAGGACAATGCTGATCCCTTCCCCGCCTTCCGGTCGGGGCGTTTTCACGGCCACGGCGTAGAGATCGGCCTCCCCGCCGCAGGTGATGAAAATCTTGTTCCCATTGATAACGTAGCCGCCGCCGTCGGGCCGGGCGGAGGTTTGAATGGCTGCCGCATCCGAGCCGGCACCGGGTTCGGTGAGGCAGAAAGCGCCCAGTTTCTCCCCCGCCGCCAGGGGTACGACCCAGCGCCGCCGCTGCTCCTCGTTGCCGAACTTGTGGATTAACGAGGCCACCATGTTGTGGACGGAGACATAGACGGTATCGTTGGCGCCCCTGCCCATCTCCTCAAAGATCAGTGCCGCCGTCATCCGGCCGACATCCACCCCGCCGTACTCCTCCGGGATGAAGAGACCGGTGAAGCCCAGTCGGGCCATCCGGCTGAAAAGTTCGCGGGAGAAGTATTCTTCTTCATCCCAGCGGGCGGTATAGGGCAGAACTTCCTTTTTCATGAAATCCCTGGTCATCTTTTGCAGGGCCAGTTGTTCCTCGCTCAGGGGATAGAGCAACGTCGATCACACCCTTTGCACTAGTTGAGTTGCTTCCTCCGCCCCATATTTTTCCCTCAACACCGTCTTGAGCACTTTGCCGGAAGGATTGCGCGGTAGCACATCAGTGAAGACGACCCGGCGGGGTTTTTTGAAACCCGCCAGCTTACCCGTGGTGAATTCCAGCACCCCGGCAACGGTGAGCGATTCTCCCGAACGCGGCACAACCACCGCGCACACGGCTTCCCCCCAGCGGGGGTCGGGCACGCCGATCACCGCCACTTCCATGATGCCGGGGTGCGCGGCCAGGACGGCCTCGATCTCCGCCGGGTAGACGTTCTCTCCGCCCGAGTTGACCATATCCTTCTTGCGGTCGACCAGGTAAAGGAAACCCTCCTCGTCCGTACGGGCCAGGTCCCCGCTATAAAGCCAGCCGTCCTTCAGCGCGTCCCGCGTGGCCTCCGGCAGGTTGTAATACTCCTGCATAACGGTAGGTCCCCGGACGATGATCTCGCCAACCCCGCCACACGGAACGTCCCGGCCGCTTCCGTCCACCAGGCGTACCTCCACGGTAACCAGGGCCTTGCCCACCGAGCCCGCCTTGCGGAAGGCGTCAGCCGGCTTCAGGATGGTCACCCCCGGGCCGGCCTCAGTCAGACCGTAGACATCGATTATGCCGGCGCTGGGGAAAAGGCGCCGGACTCCTTCCTTTAAGGCAACCGGCATGACCGAAGCCCCGGTGGCGATGATTCTTACCCCGGAAAAATCATACTCTGTCGTGCTGGCCTGCTGCAAGAGGAAATTGTACATGGCCGGGACCAGGAAGAGGTTGGTAATGGTTTCCTCCGTCAGCCGCCGGAGCAGGGCAGCCGGCTGGAAGGACGTCTCCACCACCGAGGCCGCCCCCATGAAAGCGTGGGCCAGGAACCAGCAGTTGAGGGCGGCGGAATGATAGAGCGGCGGCACAATGATGCAGCGGTCCTCATGCCGGAAGCCGCACTCCACCACCATGTTCAACGCGTTCCAGATCGAGTTGGCGTGGCTGAGCACCGCCCCCTTGGGGCGTCCGGTGGTCCCGGAGGTATAGAGGATAAGGTTGGGGTCGTCTTCCCGCACGGTCACGGCCGGGGACCCCTTACCGCCGGCCAGGAATTCCTCGTACGGCCCCCCGGATGGCCCCACTTCAATGCAAAGTCCAAGCAGAGGCAGGTCGCTCCGCACCGCCTGTACCGTGTCGCGGTAGCGGGCCCCGTAAAAGAGGGCTTGGCTTTCGCTGTTTTGGAGGATAGAACTCAGTTCATTACCGGTCAGGCGGTAATTGAGGGGCACGCCCACCGCCCCGAGCCCGGCCAGGGCAAAATAGATCTCTACGAACTGGTCGCAGTTTTCCAAAAAAATGGCTACTTTATCGCCCTTTCGGATGCCCCGGCCGGCCAACGCCCCGGCCAGCCGGAGAGCCCGCCCGTGCAACAGCTGCCAGGTCTGCCGCCGGCCTTCGCAGCACAGGGCTTCCTGGTCCGGAAACTTCGCCGCGTTGCGGGCCAGGAGGTCAAAGACGGTCACGAGTCTTCCCCCTCCCCTCTTTCCGTCCGCAGGCGGCGATTTATCTCCTCCCGCAGGACGGATTTGATGATCTTGCCCACCGGATTGCGGGGAATCCGGTCAATGATTTCCAGCCGCTCGGGCAGCTTGTAGACCGCCATATCCTTGTCCTTCAGAAACACCACCAGTTCGGCCAGATCCACGGTCTGGCCGGGCCGGGGCACAACGAAAACACAGGTCCGTTCCCCGAGTATCTCGTCCCGCATGGCCACGACCGCCACGTCCAGGACCCCGGAGTGTCCCTGGAGGCTGTTTTCCACCTCCTGGGCGCTGATGTTGAAGCCGCCCCGGATGATGATGTCCTTGCGACGGTCAAAAAAGGCGAGCTGGTTTCCTTCCTTTAAAAGGAACAGGTCGCCGGTGTAAAAAAAACCCTCTTCGTCAAAAGCCTTTTTGCTCAGGTCGGGACGGCCGAAATAGGCGGGCATGACGTTGGGACCCCGGTAGGCGAGCTCCCCCACCCCACCCGCTTCGGTGACAACCCGCCCGTTTTCCGGATCGACGACTTTGGTTTCCACGCCGGCCACGGACCACTCCGCCCCGGGCCGGCCCCAGCCCGGGAAGACCTCGGCCCGTCTGACCACCTCCGGGATGTCGGCCGGCCCGGAAATGAGTCCGGTGCCCTCGTTTTGCCCCCAGATATTGACTACCTCTATGCCCCAGCGCCGTTGGAACTCCTGTAGTGCCCACGGGGAGAGGGGGGCTGAACCGGAGGTAATGGTGCGGACGGTACTGAGGTCATACTCATCGATGCGGGGGTGTTTCAGAATCATGTTCAACACGGCGGGAGGCAGAATGATGAAGTTGACTTTCTCTTCCCCCAGTTGCCGTAGGCACATCTCGACATCTAGCGGGTGGTGCAGGACGAAAGTGCCCCCGAAGAGCAGCCAGGGAATGAACTGCACGCCCAGTGCGGTCATATTCACCAGGGGAGCCAGGCATAACTGGACGTCTCCAGCGCGGAAACCGGCGGCCTTCCTTATGATGTTGCCCTGGAAAGTCCAGTTGTTGTGGCTCAGGGGACAACCCTTGGGCTCGGCCTCGGTGCCCGAAGTCCAGCAGATGGTGAAAAGGTCGTCGGCGTCGACCCGGACGGCGGCCAGCCGGTCCCGGTCTATCTCCCCTTCGGCCCATTCCCTGACTTGAGCCAGGGGAATAACGTATTTCAGACTCCCCAGGCCGGCTCTTTGTTCCGCAGCCATGCGCAGGGGCTGGAAGCCCCTGAATTCTTCCATAGCTATGAAGGCCCTGGCTCCGGTGAGGGCGGCGATATAGGTGAACTCCCGGCTGCGCCACTGCACCGGCAGGGGGGCGATGATCACGCCTGCCCTGGCGGCCGCGATGTAGAGCAGTGCCAGTTCCCATATATTGGGCAACTGGACCATGATCACGTCGTCCTTTTGTATCCCCAGATCAAGTAAGGCCGTGGCCACGGCATCGGCCGCCCGGTCCAGCTCCCGGAAACTCACCCGGCTGGAAGGCAGCCCCACCAGGTCTTTCTTGTTGGGTGGATCCACCACGGCCACCCGCTCCGGACCTGCCAGCACGTGCTCATGAAAAGCGTCCAGCAGGGTCCGGTCGCCCCAGTAGCCCTGTTCCCGGTACCGCCGGATGTGCTCCGCTGAGGACAGGATCACTCAATTCACCCCCCGTTTCGAATATTTGTCTAAAGACATATGGCGGTCCAGGCAACGACAAGTACCGGAACCAGTCCAACCTAAATATTTTCACGGTTGTCTATGTCTGGGTAAATAAAATGTCTTCAAGAACTTACTCGGTTATCTCCATGACCTCGAGCACTACCCCAGGGCACTCAATATCTGTGCCACCTCTAAAGCCCTGTTTCTGTCTGGAAGTGGGCCAAATGTCGCTGGCAAATGATCCAGTTGTGCCATCACTTCCCGAAGTCTACCCAAGTGGGCCTCGTACGGTGTCCTTACTATCGTTAAGCGCGGAAAGCTGTGCCACCACCGTTACTTTCGCGGCAGGCCTTGAATAACAACCGCAATGCTGAACGGAGGTCACGCAAAGGACCAACATTTTCGCCCCGGCTGCGCTAAACGCCCAAATAAACTTGCGCCCGGGGCAACAGCTTCCACTTCTTCTGCCCCTTTCTCCGTTAAGGTATCTTTTCCCTGCCCCGGCTTCCCTGCCGATGGCCACCGTTAAGTAAAATTAACACAGAAAAAAGTAGGATTTTGTTCACTGGCAGAGAAACTAAGGTGGGATGCGGACTACAATTCTGAAAGCGGCGGTGGAAATTAATGCATCTACTACAGGCGCTAATCCTGGCCGTCACCCAGGGGGCGACGGAACTCTTCCCCATCTCCAGTGTAGGCCACGGCGTTATTATTCCCTACCTGCTCCACTGGACCTATAATCAACAATCCCTATTGCCCTTTATGGTGATGCTACACATTGGTACGGCTCTGGCCCTGCTCCTCTATTTCTGGCGGGATTGGTACGATTTCGTCCTGTCCATCTTCGACGCCCGCCGAACCAATGGACGCCGCTTGCTGATCATGGTGATCATCGGCACCATCCCGGCCGCCATCATCGGGTTTGTTTTCGAAAAGAAGTTTACAGCCCTTTTCCCCGATGCCCGTTCGGCCTCCTTCTTCCTCATCGTCAACGGCCTTTTCCTCCTGGTAGGCGAATGGCTGCGCGGCCGGGGTCAGAAAGGCCTGGACAGGCTCAAGCCGGTACAGGCCCTGGTCATCGGCATTTTACAGGCCCTGGCCCTCATTCCGGGCTTTTCCCGGTCCGGCGTGACCATGGTGGGAGGCCTGATTTACGGTTACACCCATGAAGCGGCCGCCCGTTTCGCCTTCCTGCTG
Source organism: Spirochaetia bacterium (assembly GCA_035530395.1). GTDB lineage: Bacteria > Bacillota > Desulfotomaculia > Desulfotomaculales > JAJYZD01 > JAJYZD01. Next base: position 601 of record DATKUX010000066.1, on the reverse strand, counting down.
GCCACGCCCATTATCCTGGGCGCCGCCGTGCTGGAAGTACCCAAGATGCTCAAGTACGGTCACTCCCAGGTAGCGATTGCCTCGGTGGGCGGCCTGGTAGCCGGCATCGTAGCCTTTCTGAGCGTCAGCTTCCTCATGCGCTACTTCAAGAAGCGGGAAGTGGAAGCCCTGCGCCCCTTCGCCTACTACTGCCTCATCGTGGGACTGGCCGTCTTTGTGCGGACCGTTTTCTAAACCGGGGACATCCGGCGGAACACCTGCTCGTCAACCCCGGTGATCAAGACTGGCCCGGGGCCTTACAAAGGGGCGCTGGCAGCGCCCCGTTGTAAGGCCCCGCTCGGTGTTCCTGCGGTTATGTTAAATTTCGGGCGCGGCCTGCATCCCGGAGTTGAAGAACGTCCACGGCTGGCTCGGCCGGTCCTTGAGGTATCCTTTCAGGTGATCCCACTGGCTATGCTCGTCTAGGAGGGTGTTGCAAAAGAACCTCTTGAGATGTTCTTTTCGATGGAGGACTGCTTTGAAAAGCGGTCCTCACCGTTAAACCATGGCAAAGATTACTTTTTATGATAGGCTAAGTTGCGATTAATTCAAGAAAAACCCA
>DATKUX010000065.1:0-10884 GCA_035530395.1 Spirochaetia bacterium | reverse complement strand
TAATAAATGAGACCTATGCCAACCGGGGAAATGTCAAGCCGGCTTATGAAAAACGCTCGAGGCCGGCACCTCTGGCGTTATACGGTTGGTTGCCTAAAAATTAAATTGCCGCCTGTGTGGAGAACAGACCTGTCTTGCATTTGCCGCCCAGTTGATAACGGGTGGCAAACAGCTACGGAATTGCCCCGTAATCTGGGAACCTGGAAAGGAGGATTTGCTTGAATCGTTAAAGGATCTGTTAAGTGTGCTGGGGTAATGTTTCCTTTAGAGCAGCTATTTTGCTGCCTGGGTAAAAATTTTGGCTCGGGGAGTACCACCTGAAATGGGTCCTGACTGCCAACGCAAAAGCCGGGCCTTAAAGGTCCGGCTTTAAGAAAATATACATATACCGCTAACTCCGCCACATTACCTTTCCGCAATCGCGTAGATCGTAACCACCCAGCTTCGCCACCTCTTCCCGGAACCCGGCTGTGGCCATTATCTCCGTAAGTCTCTGGATATACGGGGTATCCCAGTATTCCGCCGGGATACAGAGGTCGTAGCGTTCCTCAACGATCCCGATAAAATCCAGGTCCAGGGCCCGGGCGGCGGCCCGGATGCCCAGCCCGGCGTCAGCCGCACAGGCCTGGACCGCGGCCGCTACCGCCATGTGGGTGTACTCTTCATGCTCGTAGCCGTGGATGCTCCCCGGGTCAACGCCCAACTCCCTCAAACGGTAGTCCAATAAAATCCGGGTGCCGGCACCGCGCTGGCGGTTGACAAAGCTTATGCCTTCCGTAGCCAGATCCTCCAGGCCCCGGATGCCCTTAGGGTTGCCTTTGGCCAGGATCAGCCCCTGCTCCCGGTAGACCAGATTGACCAGGACAATGCCCCGGCCGGACAGTAGCCGTTTTATATAGGATACATTGTAGTCGCCGGTTTCCTCGTCCAGCAGGTGGGTGCCGGCGCAGTGCGCCTCACCCCGCTTTAGAGCCAGGAGGCCCCCCAGACTGCCCACGTGGGCCGAGGAGAGGGTGGCCATAGGGTATTTCCGGCGTAGGGCATTGGCCAGCACGTCGAGGGCGATATCGTGGCTGCCGGTGATCACGGTGGTTTCCCGGATTTCCTCCGGCGACCTGAACAGCTCTACCGGAGCCTTGTCGCCCGCATTATAGCCCTCCGACAGGCGGGGCACCCGGATCATGCCGTCCGCCCGCACCAGGGACATCAGGATGCCCGCGCCCCTGGAGATGGGGGTGGCTATGACCCTGTCGCCTACCTGCCCCAGCTTGACCCGGACGAATTCCTCCACACCCAGGGGCGAAACCATTTTCCTGGCTACTGTCGCATCGATCTTAACCACCGCCGGCGGTACAGACCCCAGTTTCTTGAAGATGACGGGCTTGACAAACAGATCCAGTCCCAGGTAGGCTGACACCGGGTACCCGGGCACGCCGACCACGGGTTTACCGAATATCTCGCCGAGGATCACCGGCTTGCCGGGTTTGGTGGCCACACCATGCACAAGCACCCTGCCCAATGATTGGATTACATCGGCGGTAAAGTCTTCGCTGCCCGCCGATGACCCCGCGTTGACGAGCAAGATGTCGGCTTTCTCCAGGGCGGCGGTGACCGCAGCTTGCAGATGCCCGAAATCGTCTCCCGTTATTTCTCCGCGCAGGGCTTCGGCACCCCAGTTCTCGACCATGGCCCCCAGCATCCGGGAATTATATTCGATGATGTCTCCCGGCTTCAGTTCGGAACCAGGTTGCACCAGTTCTGTTCCCGTAGGTAAAACGGCTACCCTGGGGCGGGGGTGGACGTAAAGGTCGTTGACGCCGCCCGCCAGAAGGGCGCCGATATCGATGGGCCGGATCACGTGGTTGGCCGGCACGATCATTTCGGTGGCCACAACGTCCTCCCCGACGGCACGAACATATTGCCAGGGTGGGGCGGCGTGGATGATTTCCAGGACATCGGGTCCGACATAGTGCACGTCTTCAATCATGATTACGGCGTCGTAACCATCCGGCAGGGGGTCGCCGGTATCCACCATCACGGCCTGCCCGTTCAATTTCAGTTGCTGCGGGGCTGTTTCGGAGGCTCCGTAGGTGTCGGCGGACCGCACGGCGAAGCCGTCCATGGCCGAGGCATTGTAATGGGGGGAAGATGTCCGGGCATAGACCGGCACGGCCGTCACCCGGCCCATCGACCGTTCCGCGGTGATTAACTCCGGCTGGCCGGGACTAAGCGCCCCGATGCCATCAAGATAGTCGAGGTATCGTTCCAGGGCTTCCTCCCAGGGCAGGTCATCCAGGTAAACCTTTCGTTTCATAGTTAATCCCCTCTGACGAAGCAATGCTATTGTGCAAAATTCTTAAAACAGTTTGGCTTCCACTGCCTGGCCGGCCTCAACGCCTTCTTTTCCGGCAGGAATACGGGCCAGTCCGTTGGCCTTGACCATGGTGGCAATCAGCCCGGACTTGCCCAGCACCGGATCGGCATAAATCTGTCCGGCCCCTTTGTACAGCTTAACCGGGATGAAGTCCTCGCGGCCCGCCGCCGAACGAAGGCTGCGGGTAATTACCGCCCACAGGGGGAATTCACTGACGTCTTCCTTACCGCCCGCGGGGTAGGTGCCCGAACGCAGCAGGGGCGCAACCAGGAGATCGAAGACAACCATGGCTGAAACCGGGTGGCCCGGGAGACCGAAGACCGGCTTGCCCTGCACAACGGCCCCTACGGTAGGCTTGCCGGGCTTAACGGCAATACCGTGAAAGAGCACCCCGGGCTCGCCCATGGAATCAATCACTTTGGAGGCGACATCCCGGGTACCGACCGAACTTCCCCCGGACAGGAGCACCAGGTCGTTTTCCCTCAGTGCCTGTTCCAGCGTTTCTCTCAATTCCTCGTATTTGTCCCTTACGATGCCGTACAGGCGGCCCTGTCCGCCGCACGCCGCCACTGCCCCGTACAGGGAATAAGAGTTGATGTCGCGCACCTGGGCGGGGCCAGGCCTTTCCTCCGGACCAACCAATTCGTCTCCGGTGGAGATGATGCCGACCCTGGTGGCCTCGGTCACCTCAACCCCGGTTACGCCGACGGCGGCGAGAATGCCCAGATCCTGGGGTCTGATCCGGTGACCTTCCGGCAGCACGACCTCCCCCGTGGCCACATCCTCGCCCCTGCGGACCACGTTCTCCCCCGGGGCTGCCGGCCTGGTTATACCGATGGTGCGGCCGTCCAGTTCCTCCGTATATTCCACCATCACCACGGCGTCGGCGCCGGGAGGCAGCATCCCGCCGGTGGGAATACGCCAGGCCTGTCCAACGCCGGTCCCACCCGCTGCCTCCCCGGCCATCAGCACCTCGCCGCAAACATCCACATAGGACGGCATACCTTCAGTAGCCCCGTAGGTATCCTTGGCCCGCACGGCATAGCCGTCCATGGTCGACCGGTTGAAGCCGGGCACATCCTCGGCCGCCCGCACGTCGACCGCCAGGCACAGGCCGAGACTTTCCAACAGGGGAACCCTGACCGCCGGTCGCATCGAAGGCAGATGGCGAGTTAATATTTCCCTGGCCGCTTCCACCGTCAAAGCCTTAAAAAGTTCGGCCATGATTACACTCCTACGATGAAGAGATTTCCCATAATTGTTTGCATTCCGGACACTCCATGTTTCTTTCCACCAGTACCTCGTGGAACCTGGCGGAAAGACAATCATAGGTAAGGATTCTGCCCACGAGCAATTCCCCCACCCCCAGGATGAAGCGAACAGCTTCCGCCGCCTGGATCGCTCCGATAACCCCGGGCACGGCGCCGAGAACCCCTACATCCGCCGTGGTGGGAGCGCCCGGCCGGGGTGCTTCCGGGAATAGACACGAAAAACACGGCCCTTTTCCCGGGAGAATAGTAAAAGCCTGGCCTGCCCAGGCCAGTACCCCGCCGTAGACGAAGGGCTTGTTCAGTTTGACGCAGGCTTTATTGATGGTGTACCTGGCCTGAAAGTTGTCGGTACAGTCGACTATGAAGTCGTAACCTTCCAAAATAGCCCCGGCAATATCATCGTCAAAAAGGCGTGGGTATACTTCCAATTTCAAATCCGGGTTAAGCGCCGTCAGCTTTTCCCCCGCCGACAGCACCTTGAGGCGGCCGAGGTCCGGGGTGGAGTGCAGGATCTGTCGCTGCAGGTTGGACAGGGACACGGTGTCTCCGTCGATTAAGCCGATCCGGCCCACCCCGGCGGCCGCCAGGTAATAGGCGGCCGGTGAACCCAGGCCGCCCGCGCCGACCAGCAGCACCCCGGCGCGGCACAGTTTTTCCTGTCCCGCGGTACCGACCGCGGGCAGCAGGATGTTACGCTGATACCGCCGGTATTGCTTTTCGGTTAGATGGTCGTTTTCCGGCAAACCGGGAACCCTCTTTCGGAGCAGATGATCCTCAAGGGCCGTTATATTTTAGCGTATACAACGCCAGGCCAATTTAGGGGCCTGGCCAGCCCCGGAATGTCTCCTGAAATGAATTTTGCACAAACGTGTCAACTAACTCCTGAAATCTGCGATATTTTATCAACAGTTCATCGGCCGCCGGCGTGAGCCTTGCCCCGCCGCCCATCTCGCCACCCACATGGGTAATGACCAGGGGTACGCCAAAGCCGTCTTCCGCCATCTTGATCTTGCCCCAGGCGGCCCGGTACGACATGCCCATTTCCCTGGCAGCGTGGGAGATTGATCCCAGTCCGGCCACATTGGAAAGAAGTTGGAAAAGGCCCTCGCCAAAAATACCGCCGTTCTTCTCCAGCCACAACTTATGCTTTACTTGAACAAGGTTGGGTTTACTGTCCCCGCCTGTCTTGCCGTCATCCATGCCCCTAACCACCACCTACTGCCGGGAAGATCGAGATGCGGTCTCCATCGGCAAGAACAACGTCGAAGTCTTTGCGTACGCCGTTCACCAGGAAAGTAAAGGCCAATTCCTCCGGAATGTTCAACTTCTCCAGGAGCATCTTCCCGGTATAACCAGCTCTTATCTCCACCGGTATGGGTTGCCCGAATTTGGTGCCCGGAATACAACTTTCCAAGCCGCAAAAGACTCTTACTTCTACCGGCATAGAAAAACCCCCGCTTGTAGAATAGGCCAGGATTGAGAGGAGAATCTCCCCAGGTTGTTTTTTCCTACCAGATTGCCTTGCCTGGACATACCGCCCTATGCCAAGTATATTCCAGTCAGGCCGTTCTTGCAACTGAAAGTCCGCCTGACAGAAGCAGGCGGGAAGGCTGTCGACTGCAAACCGGCTTGAACAGGCGGTGGGAAAATATGCCCGGTCGTGTTCCGGCTGAAAGCCGGAGGTTTACGGACCTGGCGATTGGAAAATAGACTTACTGTGCCCTCCGGCGGCCGGAAGGGCGGTCAAACCGCCCTTCCGTGTCCCGGAGCTGTTTCTTCGTTGATTAGAAGTTGATGACTTCGTCTAATTCCTCTTTCAGTGTGAACCTCGTTTTGTGCGGCTCCAATTCTTCCGTGTAGAAGAACTCAGGCAGGCGGTCGTCCGCCTTGGTAAAGCCGGCCTTGGTGTTGAACTCTTTCTCAACCTTCAGGATGTGCTTGCCCAGAGCTATCACGTCATCAGCGGTAAGGCTCAGGCCATACATGGCGTTCAGCATTTCAATGATGGCCGGCAGACCTTCCGGGTTGTCCAGAACGGCAAAGGCTACGAAGAGGCAGAGGCCGGTGCTGTCCACTGCGGCAGTGGCGACTTGCAGGTTTCTGGACAGCTCAATCTGCCCGTCGTCTGTAATCGGACAGACATCGCCACCCACCTTGAGGATGTTGGCGGTCACAGCGTAGCCGGCAGTATGGTCGGCGCCCATAGGGGAAGTGGCGTAGGTTACCCCGTTACCGCGGCAGGAACGGGGGTCGTAAGCCGGGATGCCCTGGCCTTTGACCGCGGGAACTCTGGTTACACCGTACACCTTTCCCGCAAAGGTGGAGCCTGCGCCGATAACCCGGCCCAGGGGAGTGCCGCGGCCTACCTCTTTGAGCGCCTCGATGGCCGCTTTGCCGTCTCCAAAAGGAAGCACGCCGGCTTCCATGAGAACGCCAAGGGTACACCCGGCCTCGATGGTGTCCAGACCGACGTCGTTGCAGATATAGTTCAGTTCGCCGATAACATCGAGGTCGCTGTTCTCGATGTTCGCGCCGAATCCCCAGGCGGTCTCATACTCAATCGAGCCGACCGAGCGTCCATCGGGTAGGATGAAGATGTTGGAGCAGCGCATCACGCAACCGGGGTGACAGGCATGGGTGGCTTTACCACCGCGGGCATTGCACATTTCGGCCAGCTTCTCGCCGCCGACTTCGTTAGCCTGATCGAAGCGGCCGCGGGAAAAGTTCCTGGTGGGCAGAGTACCGGCTTCGTTGATGATGTTCATCAGTACGTTGGTGCCATAGGCGGGCAGCGCCTGTCCGGTAACCGGGTGAGCATGCAAAATGTCGGCAAACTTCTTAGCAGCAGCCTTAAAGCGCTCCGTATCCTTGACCGGTACGTCAAATGTCTTCGGAGCATCGATCACAATCGCTTTCAAGCCCTTCGAGCCCATCACGGCGCCCAGACCGCCCCGGCCGGCGTAGCGGCCGGCGTTGCCTTCCGGATCGTTGATGCCTATACCCGCGCTGGCCATGAGCATTTCACCGGCAGGCCCGATGAACATAACTCCTACCTTGTTGCCGTATTTTTCTTTCAGCATGACTACGGTCTCGTAGCCGCCTTTACCGGTCAGGTCACCGGCGGGAAGTAGTTCGGCCCCGGCGGTCGTGAGCTTGAGCAGGTAGAATTCACCGGCAGGTGGTTTGCCTTCAATTACGATAGCCTTATACCCGAGGTTGGCAATTTTTTGCGAGGCGATACCACCGGCGTTGGATTCCTTGATGGTGCCGGTCAATGGGCTCTTGCCTCCCACCGATAGGCGGCCGGACGACGGAGCGCCTGTGCCGGAAAGCAGACCGGGCGCAAAGATCAGTTTGCTGAATGGCCCCAAGGGCTCACAGGCAGGCTCAACTTCGTCCAGCACAAACTGGGAAGTCAACGCCCTGCCGCCTAGGGCGGCGTACTTTTCGGGAACCGCTTCGGTTTTTACTTCCCGGGTAGTCATATCAACCCTTAGAAACTTGTCCACCTGAACATTCCTCCCTTACCTGTTCCTTGTAATTATTATAGAGACTTAATAACCGTTATGCAATAACCATTCCGAACGGTAAAATAAAAACATATCCTTACCGGCCTTGATATTAAAGGCTTCGCCTTTCGAATGATTTCAGCCGGGGGCGCTTTCGGCCCGAGTTTGCACCAAAACAACACAACCAGCCGGTCCATACGGGGACACCTGCTCTGTTTTGGAGCAAGCATCCCTTCCAGGCCGGCCTAAGCAAGGTTGTTGATTTTAGTTATTTTTTCTAGTATAATGAAATTAGCCCTATGCTTTACCACGCATAACGCATGCTGGCAAATTACGGGCCCGTAATCAGGGAGATCATGCCGCTGCTACTGACGGCCGCCTTGAGGGGTGTCCATGTCCAGGCCTACGATGTCGATTTCTTTTGAACGAAACCCAGAATCACCCGGTACGGACCGGGTGTGCCGGGGGGTACGAAGGCTACCCTGTCCCCGGGTCTTATTTTACAGTCGAGTCCCCTGGCTATACCGTTGATGAAAACGATTTCAATCCTGTTAACCGGAATATCGAGTTTCTCAGCGAGGTTCCCGGCTGAAATTTCTTCATTCAGATCAAGGTTATATGGAAACGGCCAGTTTCTTTCGTTAAAAAGCTTTTTTAAATCCCCGAAACCTCTTAATTCGACTGATGGCAAGTGGCTCCCTCCTTGGTAATTCGGGTCGTGGACACGCTGCCGGCGCCTCCCGTAAATCCTGACACTGTATTTCTCCGTCATCCCGCGTGTTCCTACTGTTTCCAGGTTGCGGTACAAACCTTTTTTTAGGTCATTACGTTCTTAAAGGCAGACGGCCCGGTGCCTTTTTGAAAATAACACAACCAGCCGGTTGCTATTGGGACACCTGTTCCATGATGCTACAGCTGTCCCGTGTGGGTGAAATAAATATTTACTGATTTTACTGGCTTTTCTCTCAAAGCCGTCGTCCCGGGTTTTCTGGCACGCGTTATGCGTGTAGAAACATAAAGAGTAATTTGCAGGGCAAATGGCGACTGGCCCGGATACCCGGACGCCCTTACTCAAAACTTTGTCTTACCGCCCCGGTACAACCTAAACAGGCGGCCGGCCGGCGCGCGAGACCCTGTCCCGCGTGAATCAGGCCGACAGGCTGTCTGGTTCAACCGTCCCGGGAAGACCGGACGGCCCCGTCCATGGACAGATACGTTTGAACAGCCGGGCGGAAGCAGTATACCACTTTTAGAAGGGAGGGTAGCCGGGTTTTAAAATAGGGAGCCTTTCCAGTAGTAGTGCCTGCGCAAGGTGGACTGGCTGTTTTTTTATTTTTGTCGGTGGGTTGCTTGGGACTCCCCGGTCGCACTCAATTGCAATAAAGGAGTGAACGGATTGCTAAAAAAAATTGTCATGCTCAACGGCGCCGTCAAGACGTTGATTGTTGACCCTGAGGCTTCTCTGGCGGATGTCTTACGTCAAAACCTGCATCTGACCGGCACCAAGATCGGCTGCAACGGCGGTCAGTGCGGTGCCTGCTCGGTCATTATGGACACCAAGGTCATCCGCTCCTGCGCTACCAAGATGACAAAGGTTCCCGATGGAGCCGTAATCACCACCATCGAAGGCGTCGGGACCCCGGAAAACCTGCACGCCCTGCAGTTGTCCTGGGCGGTGCACGGCGGTGCCCAGTGCGGTTTCTGCAGCCCCGGTTTCATCGTATCGGCCAAGGGACTGCTCGACCAGAACAATAATCCCACCCGCGACGAAGTGCGTGACTGGTTCCAGAAACACCGTAACGCCTGCCGCTGCACGGGTTACCAGCCCCTGGTGGACGCCGTGATGGACGCTGCCCGGGTCCTGCGCGGGGAAATCACCATGCAGGATCTGGCCTATAAGCTGCCGGCCGACGGGAGAATCTGGGGCGGCTTCATTCCCCGCCCGTCCGCCATCGCCAAAGTTACCGGTACGTGCGACTACGGCGCCGACCTGGGCATCAAGCTGCCGCCCGGTACGCTCCACCTTAAACTGGTCCAGGCCGAAGTTTCCCACGCCAACATCCTGGGCATCGACACCGCCGAGGCTTCGATCATGCCGGGTGTCTATAGCGTGCTTACCCACAAGGACGTCAAGGGCAAGAACCGCATCAACGGCATAGTCCTCTACCCCATCAACCATAAAGGCGACGGTTGGGAACGCCCCATTCTCTCCGACAACAAGGTGTTCCAGTATGGTGACGCCATCGCCATCGTCTGCGCCGATACCGAGGCCAACGCCGAGGCGGCAGCGAAAAAGGTCAAGGTAAATCTGGAAGTCCTGCCGGCCTACATGAGTGCTCCGGCCGCGATGGCGCCCGACGCCATCGAGATTCATCCCGGGATCCCCAATGTTTACTTCGAACAGAAAGTAGCCAAGGGCGAGGACACCGCGCCCTTGATGGCTAAGGCCGCTAACGTGGTGGTAGGCAGCTTCTATGTAGGCCGCCAGCCCCACCTGCCCATCGAACCGGACGTGGGCTTCGCCTACACCGACGAGGAAGGCCGTCTGACCATCCAATCCAAGAGCATCGCCTTGGGCTTCCACGCCGCCATGATCGCTGACGGGCTGGGCGTCGAGGCCGCCAAACTGAGAATGGTGCAGAACCCTGCCGGCGGCACCTTCGGCTACAAGTTCAGCCCGACCATCGAAGCGTTGCTGGGCGTGGCTGCCCTGGCCACGGGCAAACCGGTCTACCTCAACTTCACCTACTTTCAGCAGATCACCTATACCGGCAAGCGCTCCCCCTTCTTCGTCGACCTCAAGTACGGCGCGGACAAGGACGGCAAGATCGTGGCCATGGAAAGCGACTGGACGGTGGACCATGGTCCTTATTCGGAATTCGGCGACCTCTTGACCCACCGCGGGGCCCAGTTCATCGGCGCCGGCTACGGCATTCCCAATATCAGGGGTCTGGGCCGGACCGTCAGCACCAACCACGGCTGGGGTTCGGCCTTCCGGGCCTACGGCTCGCCGCAGAGCGAGTTCGCTTCCGAATGTCTGATGGACATGCTGGCCGAAAAAATGGGCGTCGATCCCCTGGAACTGCGCTACAAGAACGTCTACCGGCCGGGTGACACCACTCCTACCGGACAGGCGCCCGAGGTTTACAGCCTGCCGGCTTTGATTGATCTCGTCCGGCCCAAGTACCAGGCGGCCCTGGCCGAGGCCAAGAAGGCGTCCACGCCTGCGAAAAAGAGGGGCGTGGGTGTGTCGATCGGCGTGTATGGCTGCGGCCTGGACGGCCCGGACGGCGCGGAATGCTGGATCGAATTGACCCCGCAAGGCGTCACCCTGAGCACCCGCTGGCAGGATCACGGACAGGGCGCGGACATGGGTTGCCTGGCCACCGCTCATGAAGCCCTGCGGCCCCTGGGAATCAGGCCGGAACAGATCAAGCTGAACCTCAACGACACCGCTCTCACGCCGGAAGGCGGCCCGGCCGGCGGCAGCCGCTCCCAGGTCATGATCGGCAACGCGATTGTTGTCGGCTGCGAATTGCTGGTCAAGGCCATGAAGAAGGCGGACGGTTCCTACCGGACCTATGACGAAATGGTGGCCGTCGGTGCCGACCTCAAGTACATCGGCAAATGGAGTTCCCCCAACACTGCCTGTGATGAATACGGCCAGGGCAACCCGTTCGCCAATTACATGTACGGCGTTTTTCTGGCGGAAGTGGAAGTGGACACGGCC
>DATKUX010000064.1:0-15332 GCA_035530395.1 Spirochaetia bacterium | reverse complement strand
CTCCGGGTCCGCACCCATCTCATCAAAAGCAGCATTAGCGTGGGGAATCAAATATCCGCCCAGAGCTATGGCCGCCTGCATACCTGTCCACCGATCGGGATAGTCCAGGGTACGGGAGACTCTACGTTCTCGGCCATGTGTAGGATCCCGGCGATCCGGGCCACGGCTCCGGCAAGCTTGCTACCCCAGTCCTGGATTGCGCCGAGGTCTCCATGCTCAGCCAACTGTGGCTCTAACCGCATCCTAAAGTCCCTAAAGCTGTCCCCGGCCGCCGTATCCAGTCTGAGAGCATAGGCCGCCGGCTCGCCCCGGTCATTTGTACTGGGGGCTAGCCTTAGCAGAATTCGCACATTTCGCCGATAGGCGCCCCGGATGTCTGCCGGCATAGGCGGCGGTTCTATTTCCCGCCTACCCATATTTGAGGTAGGGATAGAGTAAAGAAATCGCGCCAGCAGCCCCCGCCCCCGGAATCCCGGCTTCTGAATGAGTCCTCGCAGCACGTCTGGCTGCAATGCCAGTCCGACGGTCAAAGCCGGAGACTTAATGTATTCAGGCGGTCGGCCCACCCTGTCCACGCGAATTGTGTCGCCCGCATGACCACGGAGGAATATGCCCAAGTTGGGCGCGCCATTGGAATACCGACCGGCCAGGATGTTGAACACGTCCCCTTCTGGAGCCAGTATGGCCAGTTTGCCGCCCTGATCCTGGAGTAGCCCAGCCGACCTTTCCGGTGAGCAATCATCCGCCACCAAACGGGGCACTGCAGGGATCTGACACTCGGCCAACTCGCGCGACAGGTCGGCAGCTTCATTAATCTTGGCATCTCGGGCCGCACGGTTATCCTTTGTTTTAGCTGCCTCATTTTGCTTGTTTGAGAGTGCCGCCTCAAGTATTTTCCGCCTGTTTCTGGCATCCTCGATCTGCGGGCTCGCCTGACTGGTCAATTCCTCCTCGTACTCCGTCATAGGTTCAGTTATATCGCCGAAAACCTGAGATTTGCGACGTCCCGAGGGAAGCGCCGTCACAGTGAAAATATTGGTCGGCTCTGTCCACCCTTCCAGAATGAATATCACTACCTTTTTTGCTACCGCCGCGCCACACACGGCAAGGGCCAACATCCCGGCCAGGTCTGCTGGGGTCTGGGTTGCCTCGGCCTCGGCCGCCACAAAGTCCTTCAGCCATCCAGGCAGGGCATCGGTCGGGAAGGGGGGCGGGTTGCGGACCGTGAACGGGACCGGCGGTTCCCATACAGGGGCCTGAGCCTCTTGCGCCGTGGGGGTGTCCTGAGCCGGGTTTATGCCATAGCCTTTTGCATTTAACTCTCTGGCCGCACCCTGGAAGTCGCCACCGTGGTTTAGGATAGTGTAAGCCGAAAATTTGCTGTATCCGCGTTCTGCCTCAAATTCGGTACTTGTCGAAAACACATACAGCAGGTCTGATCCGTTATGATTGGTGGTGGCGGATACCCCACGATCCTTTCCCGGCCGGCGCCAACACCCGACGCCACCGCGTTCAAACACCATCCGCCAGCCAGTCGGTTCCAGAATGTCATGCCAATTAGCCCGGCAATTGAAGTCATCCCCGGGCCTGGCGCCCGCCATATTGATTTGCTGTTCCTGATGGGTGTCTTTGGGGGCCGTCCTGTCGAATGTACGGGCCAAGTCCCATAGCTCCCGCCGTTCTTCTGGAGTTATGGTCGCAATGGTCTTGAAGCCGCCGCTTAGGAGTTCATACGGCTTGCCGGTTGGATGGACCTTCCCATAGCTTGGAGCGGTCACTACATAGCCGCCTTCGCCCCGGGTTTCGATGAGAACCGAACCATTGGAGTCCGTTGCTAACTTTGTGTTTCCGCTGATTTCATCGCATCGGTAAACCCAGTGCCGGCCACCACGAGGGGGCTTTTCAAGATACCCGTTTTCAATCTTTTTAACCAATGCGCCCAGTCCCAGCCCGACGGCCGCCTCCTTGAACGCGAGATAGTGCTCTTCGTCCTCAAACTCTACCATTTCCAGGTTACCAGAGATCCCGCCGGTAATAATGCCGATCCCCGTCCGATTCACCGCATACCATGATTTTATTTGGCCGATTGAAGGCCGCTGCGATTGGTACCTTTTCCACTCGCCGAACGGCCGTTTACTTCCATCCTGAAGCGGCGGGACGACACACAGGCCGGCCTCGTGGGCTTCCAGGGCGGCCGATTTAGGTTGAAAGTTGCCGTGATTTGCGGTATAATCAGAATCAGAAGTAGTCAATCACCCTTCACCTTCTCTCCGCTCTCCCCGTCGATCCGCCCGGCGGGGAGGTTGTTTTTTAGATGGCCTTCTGCTCCTCAAGCCAGCGCATCAGGCCGACTTTGGCGATAATGTACTTTCTGCCGACGATAATTTTCGGAAAATCAGGGCGCTTTACCAGATCGTAGGCGCCATTTGCATTAAGCCCCACAATTCTGCCAAGTATTACAGGGCCAAAGAAATCAGGGGCTTGGTCCAGGGTCATACGCTCACTAATGCAGCGCATATAATCATTCCTCCCTAAATGCTTTGGAAATAAAGAAGACCGCACACATAGTACGGCCTTCCACTAACTCAGAACCGAATATCGCGTTTACCACAACTCATTACCACAGGGTCGTGATGGTTGAAGTTCTTTTCACTTCCAACCCCGCGAAAGAGTGCTTTCGTCCGCTTTGCTTCACGTTTCTTCTGCCGCCCGGCCATGATCCGGGCCTTTTTGTGCTCGGTCACCAAACCCCTCCTTTATTAATGGTAGTCTTCACCGGGGCGGTCCCCCGGTCGCTTCAACAACCCATTTTCAAAGAACACTGAAGGATTATCCCTTGATCTCCCTTCGGTTCTATGGTACACTAAAGCCATCCATAATCGCAAGCCGACACGAAAATGGGACGCAAAAAGCGTAGACGGCTGTAAGTTTTGCAGCGCGAGGAAGTCGCAAAAAATTTCTTGCGAAAATGGGAAACTTTTGGAGTGAGGGGCAGCGGATATGGGTAGGTTCAAAATCCTTCTCCAGCCAGAAGCGGAAATGTTTATTGCCGTCTGCAACGTTTCGGAGTCTCTGCTAAACAGGTGGCCGGACGTAACCCCCGATGTTCTTCCCGTCAGCCCGCCGCCCGGCAGACCGCCCGGCAGACTGGCGGACATGGCCATGAGAAAAAAGCTGCTCGACCGGGGTTGGGGTGAGACCGCCTACATGACGGCCTGGAGTTCCGTACCTTTGTACCTGGTCAGCACCGTGCTCCAATCGTTTCACGGCTTTTCGCCTTCGCTGCCACTTGACTATCAGGCCATCTCTAACTGTGAGCGGCGCTTCTTTGAAAAGCTGGGTATCGAGGACGAGCATCTCACTTCGCTATCCCAGGCGGACTTACCAATTGAAGTCCTGGCGTTGCGCGGCGCTGTGGGAGCATGGCTCGACAAAAAAAAACCCATTCTAATGGGGCCTGATGCGCTTTCGGACCTAGATTTTCAGGCTCACCCGTTGGAATCTATGGCATCCCATTGTTTCTATACACGGTTACAACAGGCCCCGGCAACAATCGAGTCCATGCGCGAAGAATACGCCCGGGCGCACGAATCGGACGAGCTCCTTGCTCTTGCCTGGGCAGAAATATGGTACGCGCTTGACAACAAAATCCGTGTCCGCGTGTGCTCATACTGCAGTACTGTGTTCCGGGTGCCTAAGAACAACCCACAGACGCATCATTGCGGCTCAAAAGAATGTAAGAGGCAATACTTGATAGATTCTCACGGCGGTCCGGAAGGATACCGGGCTTGGGAGACGGAACGGAAAAAGAAATCCAAGAAACAAATGGGTCCGGGCCGTCCACGCAAAGACGGAAAACAACGGCAGCAGAAGGCCAAGAAGGTGCCCGGCCGGTAGGTGAGGTTGACACCTTGCGCTCGCGTCAGCCCGCACCACTGTAGGCGGGAGAGATTACGCTTTGACACCCCGATTGACACCTACGGGCGGTTAGAAAGGCTTAGAATGGGTCAAAAAAGAAGGTATTGGGTTGGGTTCCCAATACCCCGGAGACCACGCTAGATAAGGCTTCCTTGAAATACCTTAACATGCTCTGAAGGTCCGTCGTATAATTGACACGGTAGGGGTCGCTGGTTCAATCCCAGCTACACCCACCAGTAAAGACAAAAGACCTCCGGTGTTCGGAGGCCTTTTGTCTTTTCCTAAACACCCGCTTCAGGCCCGGACCTGGGTTGCCGGCGGCAAAACCGCGGTTCCCGGTCCGTCCGGGTAGGCCCTCCTTCACCGGGAATTGTCCTTGGCGCCAAGCCGCTTGGGCGCGCAGTGATCCTGAAGGAAGGAACCTGGGTATACAAAATCCATATGGGTTAGCTTGGTTTAGCAAGATCCGTCTTGTCCCACCCGGCCACCCGGGCTAACGGTTGGTATTGCCAACCTCCTTAGGGGCCTTCCACCCCCAAGTTCTCGCCGTTGCCTGGCGCACAAGCGGAAGAGGAGTGAGTTTCGGTCAGCCGGCCAGCAACCGGACGATATTAGCCAGAAAGACGTCCGCCTGCTCCCGGTAGGCCGCCCAAAGTTCCTCCGTCTTCCGCTCTATCTGTGCGGCCAGATCAACTTCCCCGCACCGGGCCAACTCATCCGCTTTTACCCAGGAGTCGATAATCTCCGGCGTCACCTCCAGGTGAAACTGGAGGGCAAAGAGACGGTCCTGGAAGGAGAAGGCCTGGTTGACGCAGGCCGGCGCCTGGGCCAGATGCACCGCCCCTGCCGGCAGGTCGAAAGTATCGCCGTGCCACTGAAAGACGCTCAGTTCCGCCGGCAGACCGGCGAAAAGCGGTGAGATCCGTCCGTCCTCGGTGAGTCCTACCCTGTACCACCCTATTTCCCGGACCGCATTGGGCCGCACCGCGGATCCCAAAGCCCTCGCCATCAACTGGGCTCCCAGGCAGATCCCCAGAGCCGGGATACCCCGTTCGACCGCCTGGCGGATCAGGTTGACCACTGGCACGAGATACGGGTATGCGTCGTCATCATTGGCTCCCATCGGGCCTCCCAGCACCACCAGGGCTTGAAAGCCGGCCAGATCCCCGGGAAGGCGGGCTGACGGGTCTTCCATCAGCCGCACGTCCAGCTCCCAGCCGGCACCGGCCAGCAGTCCGGGACCTTCCAGAGCCACGTTTTGCACTACCAGGGCCCGCAATTTAATCCGCTCCTTTAGAAGCAGCTTAGTCGAAATCCGTGCCTATTTTCTCCGTAAGAAAGAGCAGGACCTGCTTTTCAGCAGGTCCATGGCATAAACTTCTCTTTAGCCGGCCCGGAATCTTTGCCAGAAGGTTTTTCTTTCCACAGTCCTGGCTGCCACCAGGGGAGAGCGGGCCAATTCCGAGCCGCGCAGGGAGAAAACCACCTCTCCCAGGACTGTTCCTTCGCGGACCGGCGCTTGGCCGGTTTCCGCCAGGTGAAAGCTGCGCCGCAGATCCTTCAAATCTTCCGGCAGGAGGCGCAGGACGACATCCTGGCTGAGAACCACGGGCACTGCAGCTTCCCGGCCCTCCGTAACCGGTACCGCGGCGAGGGTGGCATTTCTCTCCCCTACCAGGACGTCCTCCGCTTCATAGAAACCGCTGTCCAGCAGCCGGGCCGCATCGCCCCAGCGGTCGCCGCTGCGCAGGACCACGGCGATCAGGCGGTGGTTGTCCCGGGCCGCGGTGACCACCACACACCGGCCGGCGGCCCCGGTCGTACCGGTCTTCACCCCGTGCAGACCGGCATAGCCGCCCAGCAGTCTGTTGGTAGTGTAGATCTCCAGTTGTTTGGACGTACCGATCCAGTGCAGGACCGCGGCCGGGGTCCGCACCACCTCGGCGAAGAGCGGCCGGGTGAGGGCAAAGCGGGTAATTATGGCCAGGTCGCGGGCCGTGGTATAATGGTTGGGATCGGTGTAGCCGTTAGTGTTGGCGTACCTGGTGCCGGTGGTCCCGAGAAGCCTGGCTTTCAGATTCATTAGCTCCAGGAACCGGGCCTCCGTTCCGGCGATGTGCTCGCCGATGGCTACCGTGGAGTCGTTCGCCGAATAGATCAGGGCCGCCCGCATCAGGTCCAGGAGGGGCAGGCGGTCACCGGCGTTGAGGCCTATGACCTGGCCTTCCCAGACCAGGTCCGCGTGTTTGCTCACCGTGACCGTGTCGGTGGGGTTGCCTTCTTCGACGGCTAAGAGGCCGGTCATAATCTTGGTTAGGCTGGCCGGGTTCATGCGGCGGTCCGGGTTCTTGGCCCAAATGACCTGGCCGGTGTCCCGGTCCACCAGGACGGCTGCCTCGGCGGTGATACTGGGGGCCGCGTTCGCGTCCATGGGCAGGGAGAGCAGGAACAGGGCCAGAACGGTTAATCTCAGCATGGTGCGAAAACCCAAAACAGGGCCCCCTTTCGGCGTGTTTTGGCTGATTTTGCACAAAAAAATATTTAATTCCCTGTTCTTGCAGGAAAATATGCTGTTATGACCGTATTATCTCTTACCCGGGAATAAGTATTCTGGGGATTGATGGTCATCCCGCGGAGGTATTTTTTAATGGGCAGGCGTCGCATCTACGCGGTTCCCCTGGCCCTGACGGCCCTTGTCGTTGCCGCCCTCGTCTGGCTGGGCGCCAGTCACCTGCCGCATTTTGACGATTCGCGGCACCTGGCCCGCTACCTGCGTTCTTTCGGCGGCTGGACGGTGGCCGCCAGCATCTTCCTCATGATTCTGCAGACCCTCTTCACCCCGGTGCCGCTCTTCCTGGTGGCAGGAGCCAACGGCTTCATTTTCGGGGTACTGCGGGGAACCATCATCACCCTTACCGGGGCCATGATCGGCGCTACCGTGGCCTTCTACCTGGCCCGCTATTTCCGTTGCGGTTTTCTGGACAGCCGTATGGCACTGGACCGCTACCGCCTGGCCTGCCTGGACCCGAAAGAAGGCCCCCGCCTGGTGTTTTTCGCCCGCCTGGTACCGGTAATACCCTCCAGCGTGGTAAGCTACCTGGCGGGACTCAGCCGTATGCGCTTCAGATCTTTTTTTCTGGTCAGCATTCTGGGCAAACTACCGGAGATCGTCCTCTACACCTTCATGGGCCGCACCCTCGGCCACCCCCAGGCGCTCAACCTGTGGGTCACCGCGGGTCTCCTGCTGGTGTCCACCTTCTACTTCGCCCTGGTCGCCAAAAAACACATTGGCAGTTTTCTGGTTCCACCGGGGAGCAAAAATTAACCACCCCCTACGCCAAGCAAGGTGGTTTTCTGTGGATTTAAATGCAACTTACCGAAGACAAACCCCGACTTTCGGGCACCCCCCCCGAAGGGTGGGTCGGGGTATTTGCAGAATTTTCCTTTTTCCAAACCCGGGTACCCACCAGAGGTGGGTCTTTCAAACGGGGTGTAAGAACCGGGCCCTACCTGCCCGGGGTGACCTCCCCTTGGTGAGTTTTAACCATCACTCTTGCGCCGCAACAGCCACCACGCCAGCAAAACCAGTGCCGCCACTACGACCACCACGTCGAGACGGTGGAAAACCGCCCCCAACCGCGTCCAGTTTTCGCCCAGTTTAACGCCCAGGTACACCAGCAGGATCGACCAGGGCAGGGAGCCCAGGAAGGTATAGACCACAAAGCGGCCTACGTTCATTTCCGCTATCCCTGCCGGCAGGGAGATGAAGGTGCGGATTACCGGCAAAAGCCGGGTAAAGAAAACCGTGGCCTCGCCCCAGCGCTCGAAGTAGCGGTCCGCGGCCGCCATCTTCACCGCGTTGATGCCGATATACCGGCCGTAACGCTCCAAGAGCGGACGGCCCCCCCACCTGCCCAGGTAATAAGAAACCAGAGAGCCGGCCGTACCCCCCAGGGTGCCCGCCAGCACAGCCTCCCAGAAAGTGATCCTGCCCAGAAAGACCAGGTAACCGGCAAACGGCAGGATCACCTCGCTGGGCAAGGGTATGTTGCAACTCTCTAAAGCCATACCGGCCGCAATGCCCCAGTATCCCAGGGATGTAATCCAGCTGACCACGACGCCGCTAAGACCGGCCAATACGCTACTCATCAACCAAGGACTCCCCAACTCCATTCCCGGCCGCCCGCGGGGCCGGTCCGCCTACGACTTTTCCCCCCTGAGCAGGTAGTCCAGGAGGGGAATCCTACCCGTCCGCCCCTTGAGCGGCGAGCTCCTCGTGGCATAACGACTGTCGAAGACGTCCAGGCCCAGGGAGCGGCACAGGCTGCGGAAGTTGCCGGATATACTGGAGATGGACACTCCGAAAAATGCCGCCAGATCCTTCTGTTTGAGCCTGCTGTTCAACTCCAGCCGCGAAAGGGCGTAAACCACGCTGGCCGACCAAACCGATACTTTGCGCACCAGGGGACGCTCCTTTGAGCAATAGTCATGCCAGAGTTGCAGGGCCGCCCCTTCCTGCCTTTTGTCGAAGCCCAACTCCCGCATGCCGGAGGATACCGACCGGGCCACTTCTCCGTAGCCGCCCTCCGGCCAGGCTTGGGTACCCATGAGCTCCAAGCGTGCAGCACCGCCCCTGGCGGCTTCCCGGCCCGACCCTGTCTTTTGCAGACCGAGCTTAGCCCGGACCCGATTGACGTCATAGAAGGGCTCGCCGCGCCGGGCGCGGTCTTCTTCGATCAGGTCCAGTTCCCGCAATAGCTCCTCCAGCCTTTGGCGGCCCAAGCCGGTACGGCTCAGGTTCCGGGGGGTGCCGCCCCCCAGAGCCGGAATGTTGCGGTCCAGCCAGCGCTCGTAGTAGTCGTCCAAAAAGGCATTGGTCAGCTTCTGGGCCAAGTTGAGAGACAGGGGATCCCGTTGGGAACCATCCGGGTTCCAGCGGGGCTGCCGGTTCAAAAGACCCAGGTCGACCACCCACTTGTTGATGACATGGGCCCGCTGGGCCAGGTACTGGTCCGGGGTGGCACCACGCCTCCTCTTCAGGTACTCCCGCAGGTCCCGTTGCAGGTGAAACATCAGGACGTCCCGGTAGGATCCCGGCAGGGCCAGGCCGCTGGTGGAAAATTCGTACTCGTCTCCCACCGCCAGGACACGCATAAATAGGACACTGCCCTGTTCGATTTCCAGCGCGGCATTGAGATCGCGCACCCGGTAGACGGCCTGACTGACCAGGTCCCGGACCACGATCCCTTCCCCGGCGCGAACCTCGACAACCTCGTGTACAGAGAGGCGGGATTGCCGCCATCTACCTAACAATACCTGTTCGTTATCACTAATTTTCTCTTCTTGGGCGAAGTGCTCCAGCACAGTCCGGCCGTCGCTCAGACGGTAGTCGAAAATGAACCATTCAAAGCACCGCTCCAGGGTAAACTCGTCCTCGTGGTCGACCAGTTCGGGATCCAGACCCGCCAGGTAAATATCCTGGGCCTGGTTGGCCTCCTCCATGAAAACGTCCCGGTCGGCAAACTCACCGAGTCGACGCCTGAGTTCCTGCGCCGTCTTGCGCCACCTGACCAGAGCCAGGTCGATGACCTTGGGGGGGATACCGCAGCACTTGTCGTACTTCTCGCCGCTACCGCAAGGACAGGTCCGTGATTGGTTCCTGCCGCTATTCGTCTTGCCCACCCCCTAACCGGGAATTCCCGGGAAAAGACATCCTATCATAGGGATATACCGCCATTATTTCCGAAAACGGCCTTCTCCCTAACTATGCCACGTTCCTGGTCGGAAATATTCTATACGCACCGGGAAAACTCCTTCTCGCCGGGTCAAAGTTAGCAACCCGTAAGGTTTATCCGCCATCGTAACCCGGCAGCAGGTATTTAGACCGCGGATGGTGAAATAACTATTTTATTCGGAAACAAGGAAGGTGCCCAGGTGCCACGAGATGTTTTGCTGGTAATCGACGGCAACAGCCTCATCCACCGTGCCTATCATGCCCTGCCGGTGGATTTGACTACCAGCGGGGGCATAGCGACGAATGCGGTCCTGGGTTTCACCAACATGCTCCAGAAGGTTCTGGTCGACCTCCGGCCGGCTTGCCTGGCAGTGGCCATGGATAAGGGCAAAATCACCTTTCGCCACGCTGTCTACAAGGAATACAAGGCTACCCGCAAACCCACAGCTCCCGATCTGGCCAGCCAGTTCCCGCTCGTCCGCGAGGTCCTGGCCGCCATGCGCATCCGGCTGCTCGAACTGGAGAACTACGAGGCGGACGACATCATCGGCACGCTGGCGGCCCGCGCGGAAAGAGAAAAACTCCCCTGCCTGGTGCTGACCGGAGACCGCGATGCTCTGCAACTCGTCTCCCCCACTACCACGGTCTTCCTGACCCAAAAGGGCATTTCCGACCTCGCCGTCTACGACCCCGGCAAGGTTGTGGAACGCTATGGAATCCAACCGGCCCAGTACACCGACTTCCGGGCCCTGACCGGCGACTCTTCCGATAACATCCCCGGGGTGCCCGGTATCGGCGAAAAAACAGCCGGCAAATTGATCGCCGCCTACGGCACCCTGGATGAATTGCTGGCCCGGCGGGACGAACTATCGCCGCGACAGAGGGACTTACTGGGACAATACGAGCAACAGGCCCGGCTGTCCCGCGAACTGGCCACTATTTCCCGCGACGCCCCCCTTGACTTCTCCCTGGCCGAATGCCGCTGGGAGGGGCCCGACCATCAGTCCCTTCTCGCCGTCTTCCAGCGACTGGAGTTCAAGAAGCTCGCCGCCCAGATCAGGGCCCAAGCCAAACCTGACCAGGTCACCGCGCCGCCGGCCGGAGAAGACCCGGTTTTTCGGGCCGTGACCGACCACGGCCAGGCCGGCGACGTTGCCGGCGAGCTCGGCACCGCCTTGGCAACGGCCCTGGTACCCGCGGCAGACGAACGCGACTGCCTTTATGCCCTGGGTTTAGCCGCCGGGGAAAATACCGCCGTCTTTACCGGTAGTCCGGCCAACCCCAACCCCGCCCTGTGGTCCTTCCTGGCGGGGCTGCGGCCCGGCAGGAACGGCCTTTACCTGCATCACGCCAAGGAATTCCTGCGGATTCTGACCAAAAACGGCCTGCCGCCGGTCACTTGTGCCTTCGATACCATGCTGGCGGCCTACCTGCTCAACCCCGGCCAGGCCTCCCGTTCCCTGACCGAATGTGCAGCCGACTATCTGCTGACCACCCTGCCCCAGCAGGGGGACGCGGCCTTGGCGGGCGGGGCCCGGGCCATCCTGGGCCTTGTTCCGGTCTTGACGGCCGCCCTTGCCGAGGCAGGCCTGATGCCGCTGTTTCAAGACATGGAAATGCCGCTCGTGGGCGTCCTGGCCGACATGGAGAACACCGGCGTGAAAGTCGACCTGCCCCGTTTGGAAGGGATGTCCACCGAACTTGGTGTGGAGATTGCCCGTCTGGCCGAAACGATTTACGAACTGGCCGGGGAGCGGTTCAACCTGAATTCACCCCGGCAGATGGCCACGATCCTCTTCGAGAAACTGCAGCTGCCGGCGGGCCGCCGGACCAAGACCAAGAGCGGCTACTCCACCGATGCCGCAGTGCTGGAGGAACTGGCCGGCCGTCACGAGATCGTGGCCCTGATCCTCAATCACCGCCAGCTGGTCAAATTGAAATCGACCTATGTCGACGCCATGGTCAGCCTGATCGATCCGGCCACCGGGTGCCTGCATACCACCTTCCAGCAGGCCCTCACGGCCACCGGACGCCTCTCCAGCGTCAATCCCAATTTACAGAACGTCCCCGTGCGCCTGGAAGAAGGGCGCCGGATCAGAAAGGTTTTCGTCCCCCGGCGCCCAGGCAACCTCATATTGACCGCCGACTACTCCCAGATCGAACTTCGCCTCCTGGCCCACATGTCCGGGGATGAGAACCTGCGGGAGGCCTTCCGGCAGGGCGAAGACATCCACACCCGCACGGCCAGCGAGGTTTTCGGCGTACCCCTCGCAGAGGTGACCAGGGAGATGCGTTCCGGGGCCAAGGCGATCAATTTCGGCATCATTTACGGCATCAGCAGTTTCGGCCTGGCCCGCAACACCGGGATCGAACAGAAAGAGGCCGGGCGTTACATCGACGGTTATTTCCGGCGCTATCCCGCCGTGCGGACCTTCACCGAAGAGACCATCGCCGAAGCCAGGAGGCGGGGTTATGTGACCACGATCTTCAACCGGCGCCGCTACCTGCCGGATCTCACCAGCTCCAACTACAACCTCCGGGCCGCCGCGGAGCGGACCGCGATCAATACGCCCCTGCAAGGCACGGCGGCCGACATCATCAAGGTCGCCATGATCCGGATCCACCGCCTGTTAAAGGAGGGTTCCTTCAAGACGCTCATGGTGCTGCAGGTCCATGATGAATTGATTTTCGAGGTTCCGCAGCCGGAACTGGCCGTGGTCAGCAGATTGGTTAGAGAAGCCATGGAAAACGCCGTCCCCTTGACCGTGCCGCTCACGGTCGACCTCAAGGCCGGCCCCAACTGGTACGACGTAAAAAGTATTGGGGGGTAAACGATTGCCTGAGTTGCCGGAAGTTGAAACCATCAAGCGCACCCTCGAACTGAAACTGGGTGGCCGCACCATCAAGGAGGCCACAGTACTCTTTCCCGGGATAATCGGCAGCCCCTCCCCGGAACAGTTCGTCGCCGGACTCAGGAACGCCAGGGTACAGGGGCTCAAGCGGCGGGGGAAGTTTCTCCTCATCGAACTGGCGGCCGCCAAGACCCTGGTCATCCATTTCCGGATGACCGGACGTCTCATTTACCATCCGGCCAAGACGCCGCCCCTGGACCATACCCACGTCGTGTTCGATCTTGACGGCGAGGGTCAGGTCCATTTCATGGACACCCGCAAGTTCGGCCGCCTGTGGCTATTGCCCAATACAGCCCTGCCCCAGCACACTTCCCTGTGCCGGCTGGGCCGTGAACCCCTGGAGGAAGAATTCACCCGGGAATTCCTACGCCTGGAGCTCCGGCACCACCGCACCAGGATAAAATCGCTCCTTCTGGACCAGACCTTTATCGCCGGCCTGGGCAACATATATGCGGACGAAGCCCTCCACCTGGCGGGCCTGCATCCGGAAAAAATGGCCCGGGACCTTTCCCCGACGGAAATAGCCCGCCTGCACCGCGCGATCCAGCGCGTCTTGCAAGACGGCATCGACCATAACGGCACCACACTGAGGGATTACCTGGACGGTACGGGAGCCGCCGGCCGGCATCAGGACTATCTCAAGGTCCACCGCCGCACCGGACTGCCGTGCCCGGTGTGCGGCACGAAGATATCGCGGAAGAAAGTCGGCGGCCGGAGCACTCATTTCTGTCCCTGCTGCCAGAAAGACTCCGAGCATGGAGAATAACGGACAAGCATAACATATTCACAAACACACTGACAGGTGGTAAAATGTTTGACTAGAGTCAGGCCTTTGAGCCGGACCGTGTGGGTCATCCCCCTCGTGCTCATTGTGCTGGCGGCGTCCATATGGAACTCTAACCGGGTGGTCCGGTTGTTTTTCCCGGTTACCTACCGTAACTCCATCACCCAATACGCCGGGGAGAACAACCTCGACCCCAGGCTGGTAGCGGCCATCATCAAGATAGAGAGCGACTTCCGCCCCGATGTAGCATCGCACAGTGGCGCCATGGGTCTAATGCAGATCATGCCGGACACCGGCCGGTGGGCAGCAGATAAGCTTGCTCTCGCCGATTTCGCCCCGGACATTCTTTACGACCCGCCGACCAACGTCCGGATCGGCACCTGGTATCTGGCCCAGTTACAGTCGCTCTTCGGAGGACGGACCGTCCTGGTTCTGGCCGCCTACAACGCGGGCGACCACAAGGCCAGGGACTGGTTTCCCGGGGATACCTCCGGGGACAGCGATGCCAAGCTCGTCGCCAGAATTCCGTACCCGGAAACCCGTCTCTTCGTCCGGAAGGTACTCTTTACATATGCTGTATACCAGAGGCTCTATGACCGGAACCTGAACCCGCAATAGAGAAGAAGACTAAAGGAAACATACATGCCGGAAATGACGGAAGACAACCTGGCTCCTTGCCCCAACCGCAAACTTTTCCCGGTAGCCTTGGAGCTGTTCCTGCTGCACAGCCTGGTATTCGTTATGGCCGTTCTCTGGGGCGGCACCCTGCTGCCCGAAAACTTTCACGGGCAGTTCTTCCAAACCTTCTCCAACCCCTTCACCCGTGGCTTGCACAACTTTGACGCCGGCTGGTACCTGAAAATCGCAACTCACGGGTACACCCGCCTGAGCATAGTTTTCTTTCCCCTCTTTCCCCTGCTGATTCGGGGCCTGGACCGCATCCTGCCCCTTGCCCCCCTGGCGGCCGGCCTTTTACTGGCCAATCTTTCCTTCCTGGCGGCCATCTATCTCTTTCTGCTCCTCCTGCGCGAGGATGGCTTTCCAGATGATACCGCCCGCCGGGCGGCGCTCTTCCTGGCCCTGTTTCCCACCGGCCTGTTCTTCAGCGCCGTTTACACCGAGTCTCTCTTCTTAGCCCTAACCCTGGCCGCCTTTCTCTGCGCCCGCCGCCAACAGTGGCTGGCCGCCTGCCTTCTCGCCGGCTTGACCGCCCTGACCCGCAATCCGGGCATCCTTCTCCTGCCCGCTCTGGGATGGGAATACCTGGCCCAAAAAAAGGAGCGGGGTGAACGCCTGGACGTGCAGGTACTCTACCTGGCCCTGGTCCCCGTCCTTTTTGCCACTTTCCTGCTTTACCAGAAGGTCCACTTCGGCGACCCGCTGGCCTTCGTCCATACCGACTCCGTGGCGACCTGGGGCCGCCTCACAACCGTGCCGGGCTGGCCCATCGTCCTGACCCTGAAGGATCTAGTACACCCCCATTTCGTCTACTGGTGGACTGCCCAGTTAGATGACTTTCTTTTCGCCATCTTTGCCTTCATTCTTCTGGTCCTGGGCGCAAAAAGCCTGCGCCAAAGCTATTTGCTCTACGGGGCCCTATCCTTCCTCATGCCGCTGTCCACCTACATTAAATACGAACCTCTCACCAGCATGCCCCGTTACATAATCGTCCTTTTCCCCCTCTATATCGTCCTGGCCCAGAAAGCGCGCACCTCCCGGGCCCAACTTTTCCTGGTGGTCTTATTCTCTTCGCTCTTATTGCTCTTCACCGTCCTTTATATTAACACCTACTGGGTAGCCTGAACGGCCGCACCATGGCCCCGGAAAACAAACGCCCCGCCCACTAGCAGGGGTTTACGAATTACGAAGGTCAGGAAGGCTCCAGCCCAACAGAATCGAGGCATTAAGAGGCCTCGGTTGTATTACCCCCCCAGGGCATATTTCGCGATGTCCAAGATTTCTATGATCCTCCTTTCCTGGGGCC
>DATKUX010000063.1:0-15954 GCA_035530395.1 Spirochaetia bacterium | reverse complement strand
GGTAATACACTTCGCGTCCAGTAATGGTGACTTTTCCCAGCTGTCCTTTCGGCTAAGTATCAAGGTTTGCTCGAAATTGGGCTACCCGGAGCCCAATTTCGACTGGAAACAAAACGGATAATTCGTAAACCCCTGCTAGCGTAGCAGAGGTGCCTCGCAGTAGAGGGTGGAAGTTCCACCCTTCAGGGCGGGGAGGCTTCACACAGTTAAAAGGTGTTCGACATAGAGTGGATTAATCCTGCAAGGGCGGATAGCCGCGTTGTGAAAGGGTTAAGGGGAAAATCTCCTACCGCACATGAGGGAGTCACAATTTACCGGGAGGCGCGGCGCCAAGTCCCTTACGGCGTCAGTGCGGCAAGGGCCGGTTGCGCAGTGCAACCGGCCCTTGTCTTTGCTTAGATGGCTGGGTGGGTCAGGATAACGGTGTTGTCACCATCCCTGGGTGCCGCGCTCAGGGAAGACTGGTTTGGTAGTTGTAAACTATGCGGGATACATCGGCTATGGTTTGCAGGGAGGCGTCCTCCCAACCGTTTTGACTGAAGACGGTGATGATGTAGGGCCGGTCTCCCGCGAACACTATCCCTACGTCATGCCACTTGTCGTTGAGGGCACCCATCTTGTGCGCCACTACTACGCCGGCCGGCAGTTCCTGGGGCAGCCCGCTGGGATCGTAAACCGAATGCTCCATGTAATTCAGGATCTCGTTACCCAACGCCGGGTTCTCATCACGGAAAACCAGCAGCGCTCCCAGGTACCTGGCCATGTCCTGCGGGGAGGTCATGGTATCACCGTTGACCTTGTAGGTCACTTGACCGCCGAGGGACTGCATGAAAGCTATGAGGTTGTTATAGCCCACGTAGGCCTGAATCATGTTTTTGGCCACGTTGTCACTGTACTTGATGGCCAGGCTGGCCAACTGCCGCAGGGTGTACTGTCCGCCGAAAGGCTGGCCCTGCAGGATACCGCTGCCCTGCTCATAGTACTGGGAGGTGTAAGTCAACTGGGTGTTCAAATCCACCTTGCCCTGGGCCGCCTGCTCATAGAGGTACAGAATCAGGGGCAGCTTGATGGTGCTCGCGGCATCGTAAGCGGTGGCCGCATTGATGCCCATGGATTGCCCGCTGGACAAGTCCTGCACATACACGCTCCACTGGCCCGGCCGGGTGGATAGGTAACTCTGGAGTTCGCTTTGCAGGTTCGAGTAGTCAGGTACTGTTACGGCTTGCGCCCCGGTACCCGCCTGATAGGTTTGCGCAGCGGTATTAACACTGGCGATGTGATCCACGGCGTCCCAGGAAACGGTTGCCCCGAAAGCCTGTCCAAACATGGTCAGAGGTACGAAAAGCTGGCCGCCGCTGATATATGGCGGAACGGATAACTCCCTGGCCGATGCGTTGAGGGAAGCCCAGTCATTGCCCACCTCCACGGTGGCAGTTTGGCTGCCCAGTACCGCGGTCATCGTTTGGGAGGCCGCGTTCCAATAAACGGTGCCGCCCAAAGATTCCACCACTCCAGGCATCGGAACTGTAACATATGTGTCGATAACCTGCGGAGTGGGATTAAACTGGGTAATTTGCCCGTTAATTGACAAGGCAATGTCCGGGTAATTGGCTTCGGCCGGGACAGAGGAAAACATTACCCCGCCAAACAAAATACTGGCAACGAGCGGTATTGACAGCAATCTGCAGATCGTATTCTTTTGCAATAATTCCCCTCCCTTCACAAAACATTCACATATGGCCGGGTCTTCTTCCGTTGTCCATTATAAATGTGAAAGCGCAATACTTCTACCAGTAATTAATGGGAGAGAAATGCGGCCAATTACACGAAGGTGTCAGCGCCGGATTTGAAATAAACGATACGGGCTCTTATGACAGAGAGGTTTTCTCCGGTGGCGGGGCGGAGCGGGGAAAAACGAAGGGCCGGGATTTGGCGACAACCGGCTGTCGCCACCGGGCGCATCAGCGGTGGCAATGGTCATGGGTGACCCACAGGCGTGGCGTCACCACTGTTCTTTCTCTTCTCTGGAGTTCCGGTTGTTTCCGGCACCGGGCCGAACTGCCTACCGTTTATCGGGCGGGCTATAAATTTGAGGGTGAGACCGGCACCTGGCGCGGTAGCTGCACGGGCAACGGGGTTGACGCAACACGGTCCGGGTTCTAAAATAAGGTTAGGGGGGCCCGTGGGGGTGCGTCACTCCGCTTCCCGGCGGTTCCGTAACGGTGCGTGTGCTGAACACGGCTTTTCCATTCGGGCCTGAGTTCTATCACGCTCCTGGCTGCGGCATAAATTGAACTTGCCTTCCTGAGGAAGGGGGTAGTTGTTCGTGGAAGAAATCAAAAAAGCCATCATTGAGTTTGCCGAGTCCAGTAAAAAGTCCAAGTTTTACTTTAAAGATATGGAAAAAGGTGTACAGGAGAGGATCCCCGGGGCCCAAATGAGGGACATCAAGAAAGCGGCTACCGAGCTGATCAATGAAGGCATTCTGATCTACTATTCTACCGGCAGCAGTACCATGTATGGTCTTAAGGGCCGGGGCGTAACGGAGGATCCCGAATAACCAAGTCCCGCCGAAGATGTTTCCGAAAAGAGGCTGGCAGCGCCTGGCGGCCTCTTTTCATCTTTGGGCCGACTTTTCCGAAAGGCTGTGGGAGCATGAAAACACCAAAGAGTTACCAGGAAGTTATGGAGGGACAAGTAAACGACCAAAAAGGTATCTTTCGGGAGTATGAATTGCTCGTGACCAAAGTGGACCGGGCTTTCCAGAAGGTTACTGAGGAATACGGTGCCCTGGTCAAATGCCGCGCCCGATGCAGTGATTGCTGCCACGCGGTATTCGGCCTTTTCCCTATTGAGTCTGTTTATCTGGGTTACCATTGCCAGTCACTGGATGAAAAATCCAAGCGGGAGGCCCTCAGCAGGGGCGACGCTTTTAACGAAGAGTTGTTGGCGATCCAAGAGAGACGGCGGGAGGAGGGCGGCGACCCAGAGGCAATCTCTCTGGCCCTGGCTAGGGAGAGGGTCCGGTGCCCGCTTCTCAGCGACGAACAGCGTTGTCTGGTCTATAACCACCGGCCGATCACCTGCCGGGTTTACGGCGTTCCCACAATGATTCAGGGCCGTTCGCACGTCTGCGGAAAGTCCGGGTTCATAAAGGGCCAGTCTTTCCCTGCTTTTAACCTGGATATGGTAAATAGGGAACTCTATCGGTTGTCGGGAGAGTTGCTGGCTGCAGCCGGTCACAGCAGTCCGGAAGATGCGTCAACCTACCTATTGTCCGTTTCCCGGTCGATCAACATGGCGCCGCGGGATCTGGTAAAACTTTAGCATTCTGAAGCACCCGCCGGAAATCAACGGTTCCCGCTGGTTTCATCCCCGGAGGAGAAGGTGGAAGGCCCCAGGCCTAGTTGCTCCCCGGCCTGCAAGGCCAGCGTCCGCAAGGCGGAGTCGGAACTGCCGGCCAGGTAGCGCAGAACCTGTTCCGCCGCCCGCACCAGAGCCGGCTCACCGGCCAGCCGACCGGTAGCCCTCAGTACGCCGGCCTGGAGACCCGGCTCGTCCAACAGGTTTAACAAGGGCCCCACATATTCGGCCCAGAGGTCCGGCCGGCCGGCGATGATTTCCCCGATGGCCTCCGGCACCCCCAGGCCGCTGGCCCCGGACTCGTCGTTAGTGCTCCAGAAGAGGCGGCGTAACAGGTCCCGGACTTTTTCCGGGTCCTTTTCGGCCAGGGTTGCGGCCAGGCGGCCCAGGGCCCGGGCGGCCGCAAAGCGCAGGTCCGCGGAGGCTGAGCAGAGAAGGGAAATCAAGACGCGGACGGCCGGCCAGCCGACCGGCACCCGGGCGTCTTGGCCATCCCGTTCGAGGATGGCGACTATTTCCTGTTTTAGCGGAGTAAGCATAACACCGTTATGGTAACAGAAAAAAGCGGGGCCGGCAATCCCCGGCGCAGCCCGGCGGGTTCTTCTCACACCCCTGCCGGTTAAGAGTTTTTTGTTGACAAGCCCTCTTTAATTTTGTACACTATTTCACAGGGTGGCCCATCTACTCTTTTATCAAACATGCTCCAGGACGCATGAATACATATTTTATGGAAGGAGGTTGGTGGCCCCGAACTATCCAATGGGACGGGTTTTAGTATTAACCTCACATTTAACAAAAGGAGGGGGCCGTTGCTAATGGGCTTTAAGTCGAATCGAGACGAGAAAGAGATAAAATATGAAGAGACGCGGATCTATACCGACGCGGAACAGCATAATTATACGGAAGAGGAGTTAAAAAACTTTAAGGTCAAACACGATATCCCTGACCTGGATGAATTGGAAAAGGGACCGTGGCCCAGTTTCGTGGCCGATGCCAAACGGGAGGCTTTGCACAGGAAAAAACTTCCGGCGGACAAGATGCTGGTCAGCCGGGACGTGTGCGAGGACCTGCTGGGTCAGCTGCAGGTATCGTTTACGGACGGCGAAACCCACTGGAAACATGGCGGCATCGTCGGCATCATGGGTTACGGCGGCGGGGTTATCGGGCGGTATACCGACCTGGCGGACAAATATCCCTCCATCGCTCATTTCCACACGATGCGCGTCAATCAACCAGCCAGTAAGTTTTACAATACAGATTTCTTGAAGACGCTCTGCGATTTGTGGGAGTACCGGGGCAGCGGCATGATGAACCTGCACGGCTCCACCGGTGACATGGTCCTGCTGGGAACCACCACCGAGCAATTAGAGCCGATCTTTTTTGAGCTGACCCACGTGATGGACACAGATCTGGGCGGTTCCGGTTCCAACCTGCGGACGCCCTCCTGCTGCATCGGCAAGGCCCGTTGCGAGTTTTCCTGCTTTGATACCCAGGATTTAAGTTATGAACTGACCAGTCACTATCAGGACGAACTGCACCGTCCGGCCTTCCCCTACAAGTTCAAATTTAAGTTTGACGGTTGCCCCAACGGCTGCGTGGCTTCCATTGCGCGGTCCGATATGTCCTTTATCGGCACCTGGCGCGACGATATCAGAATTGATCAGGACGCGGTCAAAGCCTATATCGCCGGGGAAATTAAGCCCAATGCCGGCGCCCACAGCGGTCGTGACTGGGGTAAGTTCGACATCCAGAAAGAGGTTATCGACCTCTGTCCCACCCATTGCATGGCCATGGAAGACGGCGTTCTGAAGATCGATAACCCGGAATGCACCCGGTGCATGCACTGCATCAACACCATGCCGCGGGCTTTAAGGCCCGGGACGGACACGGGGATCAGCATCCTGTGCGGAGCCAAGGCTCCGATTCTGGAAGGCGCCCAGATGGCGACGCTTGTCGTGCCGTTCATGAAGGCCGAGCCGCCGTACGACAACATCAAGGGATTCATCGAGAGAGTATGGGAATGGTGGATGGAGGAAGGCAAGAACCGGGAGCGTCTGGGCGAATTGATCCAGCGCAAGAGCCTGCCGGTGTTCCTCCAGGCTGTGGGACTGCCGCCCGCGCCGCAAATGGTGAAGGCGCCTCGCGCCAACCCGTACATTTTCTGGAAGGAAGAGGATGTGCCCGGCGGCTGGGATCGGAGCATCGACGATTACCGGTCGAGACACAAGAGATAGGAGGGATTGGGTATAATGAAATTAACTTTAGACAAACTGGGAAGATATAATCCTGCTAAGCCACAGGAAAACAGGATAACCGACCTTGGTCCCAGACATTACTGGCAGTACTTCCCTCCCGTCATCAAGGATAACTACGGGAAATGGGCTTATCACGACATCTTGGAACCGGGGATCCTGGTACACGTTTCGGAAACCGGGGACAAGGTGTTCACCGTACGTTGCGGCGGCGCCCGCTTCATGACGGTCCAGCATGTGCGGGAGATCTGCGAAATTGCCGACAAGTATTGCGACGGTTATGTGCGGTTCACCACCCGCAAC
Source organism: Spirochaetia bacterium (assembly GCA_035530395.1). GTDB lineage: Bacteria > Bacillota > Desulfotomaculia > Desulfotomaculales > JAJYZD01 > JAJYZD01. The sequence goes on along the minus strand of DATKUX010000063.1, from coordinate 10,036 downwards.
AACATCGAGTTCCTGGTGGACAGCCTGGACAAGGTCGAGCTCTTGAAAAACGACCTGCTGAGCCGGAAGCACGTTTCGGGCAGTTACAAGTTCCCCATCGGCGGGACGGGCGCGGGCGTTACCAATATCGTCCACACCCAGGGCTACATCCACTGCCATACCCCGGCCACGGACGCTTCTTCGATGGTCAAGGCGGTAGCGGACGAGCTTTTCGATTACTTCACCGGGATGACCCTGCCGGCGCAAGTGCGGGTTTCCATGGCCTGCTGCCTGAATATGTGCGGCGCCGTACACTGCTCCGACATCGCTCTGTTGGGCTACCACCGGAAACCGCCGATCGTCGACCATGATTCCATCGCCAAGGTCTGTGAAGTTCCGCTGGACATTGCCGCCTGCCCGGTTGGCGCCATATCCCCCGACAAAACCGCCGAGGGTGGCCGGACGGTCAAGATCAAGAAGGAACGCTGCATGTTCTGCGGCAACTGCTACACCATGTGTCAGGCCCTGCCGCTTTCGGATAAAGAAGGTGACGGCGTGACGATCCTGGCCGGCGGGAAGATTTCCAACCGGATCACCGAGCCCAAGTTCTCCAAGGTGGTCGTGCCCTGGCTGCCGAACAACTTCCCCCGGTTCCCGGAAGTGGTGGAAAACGTCAAGAAGATCATCGAGGCGTACGCCATGGGTGCCAACAAGTACGAGCGGCTGGGCGACTGGGCCGAGCGCATCGGCTGGGAAAGATTCTTCGAGAAGTGCGATCTGCCCTTTACGGAGCACCTAATTGACGATTACCGCCTGGCCTACGATACCTGGCGGACCAGCACGCAGTTCAAGTTCACCGAGGCGGCCTGGGAAGTTTCCAGGGCAGCGGGAGGGATTGAGTAGGCCGGCCTGAAAGAAGGGGGTAGTTACCTTTGGAAGAACTGAGGAAGGCCATCCTTGATTATGCCGAGTCCAGCAAAAAGAGCAAGTTCTACTTTAAGGACATGGAAAAGGGTGTGCAGGAGAGGATTCCGGACGCCAAGATGAGGGACATCAAAAAAGCGGCCACGTCCCTGATAAACGAAGGCGTCCTGATCTTCTTTTCCACCGGCAGCAGTACGATGTATGGTTTAAAGGGCCGGGGCATGACGGAAGATCCCGAATAACAAAAACCCGGTTGCGTCTGCAAAAATGGTTTCGTGGAGAGGTTGCTGCCGGCACCGGCTGGCAACCTCTCTTTACCATTATATGTGAAAGGCTGATCGTATGGGAAAACCGAAAAGTTACGAAGAATTTATGGCGGAGCAAGTCAATGTCCTGAAGGAAAACCCTGAATGTGCCAATGCGCGGTATAACTTAGGGGTTTACTTTATGGAACAGGGAAGGTTTGCCGAAGCCGTCGAATGCTTCGAAGAAGCCATCGCCGACAGCGGCCGGATGTTTGAGGCCTGGGTCAATCTGGGGTATATCCATTTCAAGCTGGGGGACCTGGACCAGGTCATTGCCGCCAACAAAAAGGCCGTGGAAATAGAACCGCGGTACGCCCGCGGCTGGGCCAACCTCGGCTTTGCCCACCTGCAACTGGCCGAAACAGACGAGGCCATAGCCGCCCTGGCAAAAGCCATCGAGCTGAACCCGGAGATGGCCCAGGCCTGGAGCAACCTAATCAATGCCTACCTGCAGCAAGAAGAGATTGAAAAGGCGATTACGACGGGAGAAAAACTGGTCGCTCTCGCCCCGGAGTTTGCGCTGGGGCACAACAATCTGGCCTGCGCCTATTACCTGCAGGGAGATTATGCGCGGGCCGTCACCCACGCAGACAAGGCTACGGAGCTTGGATTTGCGGTGCACCCGCAGTTCCTGGAGGAATTGGCTCCCTACCGCGGCTAATGAGGCCGGAAGGACATGTTTAGAGCATCTGCAGGGCCGTGGCGGCCAGTTGACGTACCGTCTTCTTGGCCAGGGTGCCGCCGGCGTAATACAGAGTCTCACAGTCGTCGTTTTGGAGGTCTTCCAGGTCCTTGGCGGCTTCCGTAACCTTAAGGTAGCCGAGGAGCAAGGCGGCGTAGCCCCGGGTTTCCGGCACGGCATCGCTCAGGAAGGGAAGCAGGCGCGTGGCCTGTTTACGGAGCAAGGACGGGTTGGCGGCGGCGATTTTGCCTAGGGACCGCAGCACTTCGGGGCGGAATTTATCGTTTTTCAGGTATTGTACCAGTGTGGGCAGGTAGCCGGCGTAAATTTCCGGGGCCCGGGCGATAATCTCGCCCGCCGCATCCAGGGCGCCCGGGCAAAAAGTCCCGGGGTCTTCGGGGGAAGCCAATAACTGCTTGAGAAGATTGGCGAAAGCATCTTTTGATGCGCCTCTAGCGGCCAGCCGGCCCAGGATTTCTGCGGCTCGCAAGCGGAGGAGGTCGTCGCCGGAGTAGAGCAAGCGCTGCAAATCCCGTATCATTCTCTTGCTTCGGCCGCTATTCACCAATAGTGGCGCTACTTGGTATTCTCTGACGAATGTCTCTACATCTTGTCTGCTGAGGCTTCTTTCCTCCGGTGCCGTATCGGCCGGGGCGATTGAGGCGGGTCTGGCGTGAGCCAGTTTCCTTTGTACCTCACCAGCGGTGACCGCCTGGATATCATCGTGCATCCGGACGAAGTAAAGGGCACCGGCAATCCGCCGTCCCTCCAAAGAACCGCCCGGGACAAGGAGGTTGGTTTCGTCGTCATAAGTTTCGACTATTGTTTCCAGGTAGTCGTCTTCCGGGGTAAGTCCCCAGGCCAGGTCCCAATCAAGGTTGCAGGCAAAAACGAGGGCTTCGATGAAAGCAGCCCCCAGGTTGTGACCGGTGACGTCGAAAGCATACACGGCCCCGCAGGAGCATGCGCCGACGGGCATCTGCCCGGGCCGGCGCGTTCCCATGTCTTTTGGTCTTTCAATGGGCAGACCGCAGAAAGGACAATCCGTCCGCAGGGTGAGATTAATTGTGGGCGCCAATGCTCGTATCCTTCTTTACCATTTGGCAATCAACTGTTTCAGTCGCAACCCGGGATTTCCAGGGTCGTACAATCGCTCCCCGGATGGCAGGAACGGGTGGTAAGTTTTGGTTTTTTAGCTTCTTTCCCTGTCCCCATGACGTAATTGGTTTTGCTGATGATGCGTTCCAAAGATTCGGATTTGCAAGCGGGACAGGCCAGGTCTGCTTTATCGTCCGGTTTGATAAACAGTTTTTCAAAAACTTGTCCACATTCAAGACACTTGAACTCATAGATCGGCATATTTTTTCCTCCTGACCCGGATGAGATAGAAGGCCTGTAGCCTAGTTTCCATTAGTGCGAGCCTAGTATACCAGCACTGCGGGAGACGTGTCAAACGCCTGCTGGACGACCCATCCGACGGGTTGTTCATTACCGCGGGCTGGGCGGAAATTAGACCGGACGCGCTGTCTTTTGCGAGGCATCGGCAGACCCTGGCCGGGGCAGGGCTCTTATGGTACGATTGCCGTAGGATGACGCATTGGTAAAAGGGGGCCGCCTGGATGAACGATAACCGGACAGCGTACAGGGCAGAAGAATACGACGGCAAGATAAGCGCCACCGTTCCCCACTACGGCTGCTTTCACCGGGAAACCATCGACCTCGTCCGGACGCTGCGCCCTGCGCCCGCCAAGTGGCTGGACACCGGCTGCGGCACTGGCACCCTGGTCGCCGGGGCGCTGGGGGTTTTCCCTCAGGCCTCCTTTGTGCTGGCCGATCCGTCGCCACCCATGCTGGCCATGGCCGCCGCCAAGCTGGCCGGGGCGGCCGGACGGGTGGAGGTCGCCCAGCCGGCCGCCAGCCAGGACCTGAACTTCGAGGATGGCTCCTTCGACGTGGTGACGGCTGTCTTGTCGCACCACTACCTCGACCTGCCGACGAGAAAGAGGGCCACGGCCAACTGCTTGCGGATGCTCAAAAGCGGTGGTGTATATGTGACGTTTGAGAATATCCGGCCGTTTTCCGAACAGGGAATCAGGACCGGCCTGGATCGCTGGAAGGGCTTTCAGTTAAGAGAGGGCAAAAGCGCGGTCGAGGTGGAAAAGCACCTGGCGCGGTTTGGCCAGGAATATTTCCCCATAACCATCGGGGACCACCTGGATATGTTGAGGGATGCGGGATTTTCCGTGGCCGAGCTGTTCTGGGCCTCGTACATGCAGGCCGGCTTCTGGGCGCTTAAGGCTTGAATCCCTGCTTTGTGCGGGGTAAGCGGCTTGAACCGGTCTGGCAGACTCTTGCCAGCGGTGCCGCATCTCCGGTATAATATTCCGTAAGGAGGGCCCCTGCGGGGTGGTCTTCCGGATTGCGAGAGGGGGGTGGCCCGGAGAGCCGGGCACCGGATTATGGGAAAACATATCGTTACCTTGAACAGGGATACCTTGGCCGCTACCAGGGATGCGCACAAGGAGTGCGAGGGATGCCAGACATCCTGCCAGTCGGCATGTAAGACGTCCTGCACCGTGGGCAACCAGGTTTGTCCCCGGGAGGAAAAGAAGCCGCAAGTGTCATGAACCCCACGCCTAAAGGCGGGGGCTTGTTGGGGTCAAACCCGACAGGTTCGCCTTTAGTTGCCGAAGGGTGGGAGGGCGGTACTCCCAGCGAACAATGACTATGACGGCTCCGAAAGGAGCAGCCGCGTCGGAGAAACTGACAAGCAGTCCGGGATATTTCGCTAGTCTCGGATAACTGCGGCAGAACCGCTTAATGCCAGAACAATAACCTTACGGTCGGCAATCGTGGGGAAGTTTCTCCGGGCACGTCGAAGCGACAGTAACCTTCGGGGCCGCAATCGGCTCCCTGAACGGGTAAACTGAAAATGGAGAAAGCAATCAAAACGGCGGTCGCGTTACATTTCAGCGACCGGATACCAGTTATCTCCAAGGGCGGAAAACCGTTAATGCCTTGCAAGCCATCAAAAGCCAGAAAACTACTCAAATCCGGCAAGGCTATTGCAAGGTGGAGCAAACTGGGGTTGTTTTATATTCAATTAACCATCGAAGTAACTTCTGCGTACAACACCAACCAATCTTTCGTTCTCGCAAACGATCCTGGTTCGAAGTTCGACGGCTTTGCATTAGGTTGTAAGTATATCCAGCTTCGGATGATGGCGGTATTGCCGAGCGGCGTTCATAAAAAGATGGAGACTAGGAGAAACCTTCGTCGGGCGAGACGCTTTCGGAATACCAGAAGAAGGCCCTGTCGTCCGAGAAGTCAAGGTCCTGACTGGATCGCCCCGTCTCAACTTGCAAAAGTCCAATTCCGGTTGGCGATAGTTAAGGAAATTTGCAGACTTTTCCCTGTAGCTCATTTCATTGTGGAAGATGTAAAATTCGACCACTATAATAAGCGGTACGGAAAATGCTTTTCGACGGTGGAGATTGGAAAAACCGCGTATTACGCAGAACTTCGAAGTATGGGCATTCTTATTCTGGTCGATGGCTGGCAGACAAAGCTATGGCGGAACGCCTTCGGACTCAAGAAATGTTCATCCAAGTCAAAACAGGCTCCCGAATCTCACGCGAACGACGCTGTAGCGATGTTGGCCGGACTTGCTGGTTGTGAGCTGGATAATGCTCCGTTTTGGGTTTATCGCCGCCCCGAATTCGCAAGAAGAAGCCTTCATCGGCAGCAATTTCAGGAAGATGGTATTCGCCCAAGGTTTGGCGGTACCTGTAACGGTGGTAATCTTAGAAAAGGTGACTATGTACAGGTGGGGGTAAACTCTTTCGTAAAAGACAAGACCGGCAAGTTTGTAAAAGACGAAAACGATAAGGCAAAGCGAGAAGTAAAGATTTTTTACGGTTGGGCGTGTGGTTTGCCGACAAAAGAGACTACGGAGGTAGGCGTAATGGATGCCAACGGGAAACGTATCAGTCAATTTGCCCCGTCAAAAGTTCGTCTTCTGGCCCGTTCCGGCAACATTCTTTCACAACATGTAATGTAACCGGGCAGTTTTACGCGCCTCCTCCCCATGGCTTAAGCGGGCTTAAGCCATGGGGAGGAGGCGTGGGTATCTTGTTGACCCCACCTGCGGGGTCCTTTTTTGGGGGGTAGTCAATTGCTTCATTGCTTCAGCCTGGACGGGGTCCGGTTGGTTCTCGACGTTAATAGCGGCGCGGTGCATGTGGTAGATGAACCGGCCTGGTTCTTGCTTCGCCGCCTGGCCGAAGGCCTGTCGCTTCCAGAGGCTGCCGGCGAGGCCGCCGTTACGGGCCTGGTTGCCGCCGTCGTCCGGGAGGCGGTGGCAGAGATCGAGGAACTGGTGGGACGCGGGCAACTACTGGCCCCTGATCCATGTGGTCCGGACTACCGCCTGCCGCGAAAACCCCTGAGGGCTCTGTGCCTGCATCTGGCCCACGATTGTAACTTGCGCTGCGCGTATTGTTTCGCCGGGCAGGGCCGCTTCGGCGGCTGCGCCTCAATGATGCCCCTTGCGGTGGGCAAACGGGCCATCGACTACCTAATTGCCTGCTCCGGCTCCTATAGCCAAGTGGAAGTGGATTTCTTCGGTGGGGAGCCGCTTTTAAACTTCCCTGTCCTGCGCGAGCTCGTCCTTTACGGGCGGGAGCAGGAGGCTAGGGCGGGCAAACGGATCAACTTTACCGTAACCACCAACGGCCTGCTTTTGAACGACGAGGTGGCCTGTTTTCTTAACGAACAGGGCTTGCAGGCTGTTCTGAGCCTGGACGGCAGGCCCCAGGTGCACGACCGGATGCGGTGTACCTTAGGGGGGCAGGGTTCGTACGCGCTGGTGGCTCCCCGCATCAGAAAGTTCGTGGCATCGAGGGACGGCCAAAACTGTTACGTACGGGGCACCTACACCCGGCATAACACGGATTTCAGCGCTGATTTCCGCCATCTTGCCGGTCTGGGTTTCAGTGCCGTATCCCTGGAGCCGGTAGTGGCCGACCCTGGTTCGGAATACGCACTGGACGAGGGGGATTACCCGGTGCTGGCCGCGGAATACGAGCGACTGGCCCGCCACCTGGCCTCGGACGACACCAAACGCTCACGGTTTTTCCATTTCGATCTGAACCTGGACGAGGGACCCTGCCTGGCCAAGCGGGTGACCGGTTGCGGCGCGGGTACCGAATATCTGGCCGTCGATCCCGGCGGGGACCTCTATCCTTGTCACCAATTTGTGGGCCGTGCGGATTTTCTCCTGGGGAATGTCCGGGCAGGAGACCTGCGGGAGGACCTGGTTGATGCCTTTCAACGCAGCCACGTGATGGGAAAGGAAGACTGCCGCGCCTGTTGGGCCAGGTTCTTTTGCAGCGGCGGTTGCCACGCAGCCGCCCTCGCGGCGACAGGTGACATGCAAAAACCAGGCAAGCTGTACTGCCTGCTGGTCAGAAAGAGAATAGAGTGCGCCCTCTTCTTGCGCGCCCAAACGGCCAAAGCCGTCCCCGCCACTGGTTAGCCTTCTTTTTCGGCTGGTCAGCCGAAAAATTTTATCTCCCGGTTGGCGGGCTGAAGGTCCCGTGTTATAATATTGTCGTGTTTCCAGTCCGCTGGTGAAAATGCCAGCCATCTTCCTTCGTTGCCAGCCACTCTAACACCGGGATTGACAATCTGACGTAATCTTTTAAAGGGGTTGAATTGTTTGCCACCTCGAAGGAACAATTTCGATTTTTCGCGGGCCGTGAAAAAAAGCAACTTCCTGTTCAGCGCGGGCAAGCAGCTCCTTCGGAGCCCCCTCACCTTTCTGGCCGGCTGGATAAGGGTAGTATCGGTTCTTACTGTTTCATTCGTTTCCTGGACCCTCTACCGGGTTCCCCGCCGTTATCTTTCCCGCCGCTTAGGTGTCCTCCCGGGGGCATTTCGGCGGTTTTTTATTGGGCTGGCCGGCCGGGTCCGCGCTGGAGCGTCTGCCGTCCTGCAGGGCCGGCGGGCTTTTGCGGGCAGGGTGGTGCCCCGGAGCGCGGCATGCGGGCGTGGTGCGGGGATTTGGCTTTGGCTCCGCGTGGAGAGCGCTATCGCGGTCGGGGACCGTTTTTTGGTCCGAACGGCCGGAAAACTTGACGAGTGGAGTGAACCCGTCCTGGTGGCCGTGCGGTGGGCCTGTTTACGGGCGGGTGTACCGGTGCTCGCAGGCTGCCGCTCGGCCGGTTGCCGTTTGTCCGGGTGGGCCGCCCGGTATGGCCGGGCGTTGGGCGAACGTTACCGCAGTTGTCGGTTTGCGTCTCTCCCGCCAGTCTATCAACTAATCAGTGCTGTCGTGGCGCTGGCCATGGTCCTGGTACCCTACGAACTGGTATGGGGAAAGAACGCCCTGGTCGTGACGGCCGGAGGGCAGGTGATCGGGCAGGTAGCCAGCCAGGACGAGGTGTGGGTGGCCCTGCAGGAGCTGGAAGAAGACAACGCGCACCTTTACGGCTTGCCGGTGGCGCCCATCGACAAGATTGATCTTGTCCCGATACACAGTGATTCCCAGCTGATAGCGGGGGATGGGTTGCGCAGCGCGCTGGCCCGCCATGTGAGGTTCGGCGTGTCGGGCGCCGGCATCAGCGTCAACGGACAGGTCAAAGTGGTGCTGCTGGATCAGGCAGTGGCCGAAAAGACCCTGCAGGATTTCACCGCCCGCTACCAGGCCAACGGGGCCAGCGTGCGCTTTGAGGAAGCGGTTGCCGTCGTGCCGGTTACCGTGCCGGCGCCGCAAGTGGTCTCCGAACAAGATGCCCTGGCCCTTTTGGGCGGCAGCGTGGTTAAGCCGGCCACCTACACTGTCAAGAACGGGGATACCCTCTGGCAGTTGGCCCAAACCCTCCATATCGGCGTGAGCACCCTGGCGTCCGACAACCCGGGTATGGACATCAACCACCTGGGCATCGGCGAGGTGATCAACCTGGACCGGGTGTCCCAACTGGTCAACGTACTGGCCACTTATCAGGCCACCATCGACGAAGCCGTGCCCTACCAGGTGCAGTGGCAAAAGGATTCCAACCTCGGCTACGGGCAGACGGAGCTGGCGCAGTCCGGCCGGCCCGGCCGGGAGCAAGTGCTGGCCCTGGTAACCGAGGAAAACGGCAGCGAGATCAAGCGCCAGGTGTTGCAGCGTCAGGTACTGGCGGCGCCGGTGCCGGAGATAGAGCGTACCGGCGGGGACATCCAGATTGCCTCCCGGGGCGGGGATTATCACGGCGGCCGGCTCATCTGGCCGGCGTCCGGATCGATCACCTCCCCCTTCGGCATGCGGACCATCTTTGGCAGACGGGAGTTTCATGCCGGCATCGACATCGGCGCCGGTTACGGGCAGCCGGTGGTGGCCGCCGCCCCGGGTGTAGTTACCTTCACCGGCTGGGAAAGCGGCTACGGCCGCACGGTGATGGTAAGCCACGGTAACGGTCTGTCCACCCTCTATGCCCACCTGTCAAGCATCGTGGTTAACCAGGGCCAAAGCGTACGTCAGGGTCAGGAACTGGGGCGGGTAGGGGAAACCGGCGATGCCACCGGTCCCCACGTGCATTTCGAAGTACACGAAAACGGCACCCCTGTCAACCCGGTCTATTTCCTGTAGAAAGAACCAGCCAGGTTGTTTTGCCCCGGCTGCCGGGCCGTCCCCAGCCATCCCGCAGCCCGGGGCCCTCCCACGGCCGGCCTCCCGCGTCAGCGTGTGCAGGCCGGCCGATACCGCCACCCGAGTTTTTCGCCTAACCGGGTCCGGTTTGCCATAACGGCACAACCTCTTCCTAGTCTACCGCGATATTGGCATTTCCGCCCTCTTTCTAGTATTTTGAACCGGGTTTGATAACATTATCTTTGTTAACGCCGGCCCTTGCCGGCTTCTTTTCCAGCCAAAAGCACCTTTTGGCCGGTCTTCTCCGGTGCTATAATTAAAGGCATGTGCGAAGGGGGGGTCCTGTTCCATAATTCCATACCGGTAAAGGCGGCATTAAGATGAGAATTGGGCATAACATCAGCATAAGAGGCTGGTTGCCATGGGGCCTGCTCCTGGGCCTGGTGGTGGCCCTGGGTGCGCTGTTTCCCCAGGGTATGTTGGCCAGGGGCATCTATGTCGTAACGCGTAATT
>DATKUX010000062.1:0-15219 GCA_035530395.1 Spirochaetia bacterium | reverse complement strand
GGAAAAGAGCTTCTCGGTTTGCGGCAGGAACAGTTGCTTGGCACTGACCCGCGTATTGGTGAAATCGAGTGCGACTTCCTTACCGGATGTGACCGGCTTGTAACTGTAGTAGGCCTCCCCCTCCTCCCGGACGGGTGCGTAAACGCTGCAGGTGGAGGCCAGCCGCTCGATAAAGGCGGCCAAGTCATCCCCCTTGATCTTCATCATACCTCTCACCTCACTACTCTTTTAGGAACGCCTGGGGGTCGTCCGGTTTGAAGGTGGAAAGAGCCGGTGTATCCTCAACCCTGATTCCGGCCTCGTAGCCGTACATATCCTCGACATCCTTTTTTATCTTGCGGATCAGCAGCAGCTGGTTCACGCCCATCGGGCAGGCCCGGTCGCAGGCGCCGCACTCCACGCAGCGTCCGGCCAGATGGTAGGCCCGCCCCGCGTGGAAGAGAAGCGTGTCGCCCGGGTCGTTGGTCTTGCCGATCCAGGCCGGACGTGTGGAGTCGGCGAAGCACTCCGTGCAATAACACATCGGGCAGGCCTGGCGGCAAGCGTAGCAGCGGATGCATTTTTGCATCTCACCGGCGAAGTAGGCGTCGCGCTCGCCGGCCGACATCCATTCCAGGGCCTCCACCGCCCCGTACTTGGGAGCGTCCTTAGCCGGCACCTCGTCACCAACCAGGACGTCGTAGAGCACCGGATTGGGATAGCGGCAGCTGGCGCACGTGTCATGCAGACAATCGGCCAGAGGCACGCTTTCCTTGAAACCACGGCCCTCGAGAACGAGTTGGCCTGCGTCCCCGGTGGCCAGCAGGAGTCCCCGGCCCTGGAGAACCTTCTCCACTTTACGCCGGTCAACCATGCCGGAACAGGGCACCCCGATGATGAATATCTGGTCGCGCTTAAACTGGTTTTCCCGCATCAGGGCTACCAGGGCCCGGCTGTCGCATCCCTTGGCCACCACGGCTATCTTGCCGGGCCGCTTGATCAGGAACTTGGCCAGGTTGTTTTCGCACGAGGCGTTCCATACCAGTTGATCCGCCTCCGGCGCCGTCCTGGCAAACAAGGGTGTGGTCTTCAGCGGCACGGTGCCGGGGCCGTAGCCCAGGACCAGTTCGACGGTGCCGTCCGCCAGGAGCGCATTCGCCGTGTCCCTGATTTTTTCCTCCACTGCTGTCAAGAAGCTTCGCCTCTCTTCCCGAGCAGGCCCTTTTTCGGACCCAAAGCTTTGACCTCTTCGGTAACGCTGCGGATCGTATCGGCAAACTGCGCGCCTTCGGAAGCGGAAATCCAGGCAAAGCCAACCCTGGGTTCCTCCACCCCGATGAAGGACATCAGGTTCTTGACCAGGCCGAACTTGCGCCTCGCTACCAGATTGCCACTAACATAGTGGCAGTCGCCGGGGTGTCACCCGGAGGTGAGCACGGCATCAGCGCCCTTTTTCAGGGCGGAGAAGATGAACAGCGGGTTGATGCGGCCGGAACAGGGCACCCGCACCACGCGCACGCTCGGCGGGTACTGGATGCGGCTGACGCCCGCCAGGTCCGCGCCAGCGTAACTGCACCAGTTGCACAAAAAGGCCACGATCTTGGGATCGCTGTTTTGCTTGGCATTCATGAAGATCACATCCTTACATAGCTTCCTGCATGTCGTCTTCCTGCTCGTCCGCGGCTATTTCCACGCTCAGGGCATCACCGCAAACAGCCTCCAGCATGGCCATAAGCTGCTCGTCGGTGCATCCTTTCAGGTTCAGGGCCCCGGAGCGGCAGGAGGCCACGCAGGCGCCGCAGCCCTTGCAGATAGCCTCGTTGACCACCGACACCCGCTGGACCAGGTCCACGGTGACCGCCCCGACCGGACAGACCAGTTCGCATACCCCGCAGGCCACACACTTTTGTTGGTTGACCACCGAACACTTGCCCTCTACCACCACGGCCGGCCGGGCCAGCACGGTGCCGGCCCGGCCGGCCGCAGCCTGGGCCTGGGCGATGCTTTCGGCCAGGTTCTTGGGTCCGTGGGCCAGTCCGCACATGAACACGCCGTCCGTGGAAAAGTCCACCGGCCGGAGCTTCATGTGCGCTTCCAGGAAAAAACCCTCCTGGTTCAAGGGCAACTTGAAGAACCGGGCCAGGTCGGCGTTGTCTCCCGGCAATATAGCCGCCGCCAGACCGACCAGGTCGGCATCGATGACCACATCCACGCCCAGAACCAGTTCCTTGGCGGTAACCTGCAAAACGCCGTCCTTTGTACCGACGCGCGGTTGGTCTTCCGCTTCGAAGCGCAGGAAGATCACGCCTTTTTCCCTGGCCTCGGCGTAAAGGTCTTCATAGAACCCGTAGGTGCGGATATCCCGGTAGAGAATGTACACCTTGGCCCCCGGGTTCTTCTCCTTGACGGACAGGGCCAGGCGCACCGACTTGGAACAGCAGACCCGGCTGCAGTAGGGCCGCTCCGGTTCACGCGAGCCCACGCACTGGATGAGGACAACCGACTTGGCCTCCAGCACCCGCGGGTCGCCGGCTGCCATGGCGGCATCCAGCTCCAAATGGGTCAAGACCCGCCGGTCCTGCCCATACATATACCCGGACGGTTTGTATTCCCGGCCGCCCGTCGCCACCACCGCCACACCGTGCCGGATGACCTGCCCGCCGGACAGCGTGCTGGTGAAGTTGCCCACGAAACCTGACACATCACTCACCGTAACGCCGCTGTATACCTTTATCAACGGGTTGGTTTGAACCGCTTCGACCAGGTTGGCCAGGTACGGACCTACTTCCTGTCCCTGCAGGGAGTGACCTATCCGGGCGGCTGTACCGCCCAGACGGGCCGTCTTTTCCACCAGATGCACGGGGTAGCCCTGGCCGGCCAGGGCCTGCGCCGCGGTCAGCCCGGCGACGCCGCCGCCCACCACCAGCGCCTCCCGGGTCACGGGTGCTAGGGCGCCGTAAACGGGTGTGGCCAGGCCCACCTTGGCCACCGCCATGTGTACCAGGTCTTTGGCTTTGTCGGTGGCCGCCCTGGGTTCACCCTGGTGGACCCAGGAACACTGGTCCCGGATGTTGGCCATTTCGAACAGGTTGGCGTTTAAGCCCGCCTCGCGCATGGTTTCCTGAAAGAGCGGCTCGTGGGTGCGCGGAGAGCACGAGGCCACCACCACCCGGTTCAGGTTCTGCTTGACGATGGCATCCCGGATGGTGGCCTGGTTGTCCTGCGAACAGGCGTACAGAGTTTCCGCAGCGTACACCACCCCCGGCAGAGCGCGGGCAAACCCGACCACCCCGGGTATATCAACCACGCTGGCGATGTTGATGCCGCAATGGCAGACGAACACCCCGGTGCGGACCCCGGTACCATAAACGTCGTGTTCGGCCGGGTACTCCCTGGTCCGGGCCAGGCTACCCCGGGCCGGCGCCAGCAGCCGGGCCGCTTCGGCAGCCGCCGCGCTGGCCTCGGCCACCGCCTGGGGTATATCCTTGGGCTCAACCACCGCCCCGGCGGCGAAAACCCCGGGCCGGCTGGTGCCGGTAGGATGAGTAGGCTTCGTCAGGATGAAGCCTTTTTCGTCCAGGTCCACCCCGGCCGCTTGCGCCAGTTCCCGGGTACCTTTGGCGGGCGCCAGACCCACGGAGAGCACCACCAGGTCGAAGAGATCTTCCTTCAATTCACCCTGAGGGGTACGGTATTTCAGCTTCAGCTGTTTGGTATCCGGCTTTTCCCTGACCCCGGAGACCATACTGCGCTCGTAGCGGACCCCGTTCGTTTTGGCCCGCTCCCAGTATTTCTCGAAATCCTTGCCGAAGGCCCGCAGGTCGATGTAGAAGACAGTGGCCTCCATTTCCGGATGGTGCTCCTTGACCAGCAGGGTCTGCTTGGTGGCATACATACAGCACACCGAAGAGCACCAGCCCTGACCGCGGGAGCGGTCCCGCGAGCCCACGCACTGCAGCCAGGCCACCCGGCCGGGCAGCACACCGTTCGAGGGCCGCTGGAAATGACCGCCGCCCGGGCCGGAAGCGCTGAGCATCCGCTCCAACTGCAGCCCCGTTACCACGTCGGGGTAGCGCCCCCAACCGAACTCGCCCAGGCGGGAGGCATCGAAAGGCTCATAGCCGGTGGTCAGGATGACCGCTCCCACCGGTAGCTTCAACTCCTCGTCCTCCATCTCCAGGTCGATGGCATCGGCCGGGCAGGAGTCCCGGCAGGAACCGCAACCCAGGCACTGTTCGCCGTCGATGGCGTACGAATTGGGGAAAGCCTGGGGATAGGGCTTGTAAATGGCCGCCCGGCTGGAAAGTCCAGCATCGAATTCATTGGGCACTTCCTGCGGGCAGGATTGGACGCAGGACCCACAATTCATGCATTTGGCGGGATCGACCAAACGGGCCCGTCTCTCCACGCTAGCCTCGAAACGGCCCGCTTCCCCGGTGAGCCCGACCAGTTCCGCGCCGGTGAGGATTTCGATGTTATCGTGGCGACCGCATTCCACCAGACGCGGTGACATGGTACACATGGAACAGTCATTGGTGGGAAAGGTCTTGTCCAGCCGGGCCATGTTGCCGCCTATGGCCGGCGATCTCTCAACCAGGTAAACCTTGAAGCCGGAGCCGGCCAGGTCGAGGGCGGACTGCATCCCCACAATCCCGCCGCCTACCACCAGGGCCGCACCTACCGGTTCGAATTCTCCGTTGTCCAGCCCCCGCCTAACGTCGGGGTCCCCCTGCAGGGGTTTACTCATCAACAGTCACCGACCTTCTAGCAAGTATACCTGCCGCCTTGTGTCCGGCGCCGGCGGAAGGTCATTAAAACTAAATCCGCAGTGGGTTAACGGTGCGGCCCGTCTATGGGACAGGCATAAACCTCGCGGGAAACTTCCTGCCCCGCCAAGGCCTTTTCGGCCTCAAGGGCCGCTCTTTGCAAAGCGGCGGCCTCATCGCCCTCTTCGGCCAAGACGGCCAGCGGCAGCCCGACCTTCACGATCGAGCCGGCATCTGCCAGGATCGTGTATACCACTCCGGTTACAGGCGACTGGATTTTAAAGCTGGCCTTTTTCGTCAGAACCTCTACCAAGAACTCGCCTTCCAGGGTGTTTTCGCCTTCTTTTCTATACCATTCGACGATCAAGGCTTGCTCCATCGTTGCCCCCAGTTTGGGCATACACAGCCTTTGAGCCACTTTCCTTCCCTCCCGCTTTAGCCGGTTTACTTACTCGAGTCCTGTCAGCATCTCCCCGGCCCGGTACGAGCTTCGGCCCAGCGGGGAGGATAATACCCGCACAAAGCCCAGATCCAGGGCCACGTCACGGTAATGATCAAATCGTTCCGGGTCGATCCACTCGGCTACCGGGTAGTGTTCTGCGCCCGGTTGCAGGTACTGGCCGAGAGTGAGAAAATCACACCCGCGGCTGCGCAGGTCACGCATCGTTTGAATCAGCTCGCCTTGGGTTTCACCGAGTCCAAGCATGAGTCCGGACTTGGTACGGATGGTTCCCTCGATTTCTTTAACCAGCGCCAGGACTTCCAATGACCGGGCGTAACCCGCGCCCATGCGGACCGCCGGATAAAGTCTGGGCACCGTCTCCAGGTTATGACCGATTACATCCGGGCCGGCCCTGCACACAATTTCCAGGGCTTGGCGCGAACCTTGAAAGTCGGGAACCAGCACCTCGACAGAAGTACCGGGACAGAGCTTTTTTATGGCCTCTACGGTCTTGGCGAAATGGCTCGCGCCTCCGTCAGGCAGGTCGTCCCTGCTTACGGAAGTAATCACGACATGGCCCAGTTGCAAGGAATGGATCATTTCGGCCACGTTTCCGGGCTCGGTATGATCCGGCCCGGCCGGCACACCCGTGGCTAACGGACAGAAGGCACATCCTCGCGTGCAGATGCGGCCCAGGATCAAGAAAGTGGCCGTTCCCCTGCCGTAACATTCACCGATATTGGGACAATCCGCCCATTCGCATACCGTGCTCAGCCCGCCTTGTTCCAGCAGGCGGGACATGCGGTCGATCACTGCCGGCCGGGGAGCCGCCGTAACCAACCACGGGGGTTTGGCCGTCATGATTCGACCGTTCTTCAAACCGCTTCACTTCCGGCCTGGCATAGTTTTTCAAGCGAAGTTTCAGTTAGCATGCGCATTGAAAAGACATCGCCGAAACTGCTCGCCACTTTGGCCGCTACTTCCCTTTCCGGCACCGGACGGCCCAGAACCCGGCTCAGGGATGTGACCCCCAACTCCCTTATGCCGCACGGTAAAATGTAAGAAAAATGCTCCATGTTCGGCTCAATATTCAAAGCGAACCCATGATAGCAAACCCAGTTACTAACTGCGATGCCCAGGGCGCAAATTTTCGCCGCTCTCACCCAGACGCCCGGATATTCTTCGAAGCGCCGGCCCTCGATGCCGTAGTGGTTAAGAACGCGGATAATCACTTCTTCGTAATTGTGAATTAGGCGGTGCAAGTCCTGACCGTGCCGGCGCAGGTCAAGGATCGCATAGCCCACCAATTGGCCGGGACCATGGTAGGTGATGTCACCGCCCCGGTCGGTTTCATGGACCGCAATACCCTCCCGCAACAGGACTTCTTCGTTAACCAGGATGTTCGCCCTTGTCCCCTTCCGGCCGATGGTGAATACAGGCGGATGACTCAGGAGAAGAAGGGTATCGGGTATGACGGCAGCCGTCCTCTGCCTGACCAGCCTCTCCTGGAGGGCGGTGGCCTTTTTGTAATCATACCGGCCCAGGTAAAATACCCGGCATTGTCCGACCATCCGTGTTATCCCTCCAAAAAGCATTTTTCTCTTAACTCACTTCGTGACCGGGCGGTATTACGCGGACCGCATCAAGGACAGATTGACCTTTGGGGGTAATTACAAAGTTTGCCGGTCCTTCACCGGTTCTGGTCGTCTGGACCAGACCTTCTTTCAAAAGGTCGTTTACCCGGCTCCAAACCGCAGAGAAACCGATATTCAGGGTTTTCCCTATTTGACGGCAGTGCAGGTGTTCCTTTTTCTGCTGGTGACAGCTGCCGGTGCAAACCATGGCACCACTTTGCCTGATGATATTCAATATCTCCAGGGCGTGGGGGGGAAGCGCTATCTCGGAACCTTCCTTGTCATACACTATGGGTTGCAACGATAATGCCTCCTTTGGAACATTTGGCACCAATAAAAACTTAGCTAAACGTGCCTCTTTAATCTGACATGCTATTCCGGTTCATGACAATGTGGGTCTACTCGCCGGCAAACCCTCGTTCATACTCCCCGTACGGTAGCCCTGCAAGTCCATGGCAACATATGTAAATCCCCGGGCTTTAAGTTCATTCACAATTTGCTCTGCATTTTCCAGCAGGAGGGGAAACTGATCGCGGCTGATTTCAATCCGGGCCATTTCCCCATGGTGACGGATCCGGAATTGTTGGAAACCTAAGGAGCGTAAAAAGATTTCCCCTTTGTCCACCTGGCTCAACTTTTCTTTAGTTATTTTAGTCCCGTAAGGAAAACGGGTACTCAGACAGGCAAAAGAAGGCTTATCCCAGGTTGACAGACCCATTCCCCGGGAAAGCTGGCGAATGTCCTCCTTGGTCAACCCGGCTTCTTTTAGAGGACTGCGCACACCCAGTTCCTTCGCTGCCGTCATGCCGGGCCGGTGGTCGCCAACATCGTCATAATTCGTGCCGTCCAGGACGTAATTGAGTCCCTCGCTCCCGGCGACCGCCAATAGTTTGGAGAATAGTTCCCGCTTGCAGTAATAGCAGCGGTTGGGAGGGTTATCCGCAAAACCTTCGATATCCAGTTCTTCTGAAACGATCAATTTCTGTCTGGCCCCCAAACCGGCGGCCAGTTTTTGGGCTTCCGCCAGCTCCTCGGCCGGATAGGTCGAGGAAGTGGCCGTAACTGCCAAGGCTCTGTCCCCCAGTACATCCACCGCTGTTCCAAGCAGGAAAGTACTGTCTACGCCTCCGGAATAAGCGATTACGACACTGTCCATGTCTTTGAGCATCCCTTTTAGCTTGGCCAACTTGTCTTTCATCACCTGATCCATCTGTCACCCTCCCGGATATAAATGATATGCGTCTACGGCCTCTCACCGGGGCCTGCCGGACGGCCGGCCCGAAAAACAATAGGACTCATAAGCCGCCGGAGTCCCCCGCGGCACAAGCGGTACAGTGGTTCCTGGATACCGGTGTAACCTCTGGGAGAAGGCGGTCTCGATGAAAGCGGTACCGGGAACAGCGGGACGCGGTCCTGTCCGGTCACCAGGCATACTGGTCTTACCCCCCGATCTGTGACATCTCCCGCCACCCCTCCTGCCAGCCCCCTCCTTCGCCGTGCCGGCCGGGTTTCAAGGCCACGGCGCCCCTGATCAGGGCGGCTATCTCCGTAAGGCCCGCTCCGTCCCGCAGTGGACTCCGGAGGTCGACCTCCCGCCCGTCGAAAAGGCAAGGCCGCAATCCCCCGGCGGGGGTGAGGCGTAGCCGGTTGCACGTATGGCAGAAATGCTCGCTCATGGCGCTGATGAATCCCACCGTGCCGGCGGCGTCTTTTATACGGTAATATCTCGCCGGCCCGCCGCCCTGATAGTCCCTGACCGGAAGCAACTGACCCAGCTTGTTCTCGATCCGGCGCATCGTTTCCCAGGCCGGAACCAGACGGTCCTTTGTCCATTCGCTGGAGGAGCCGATGGGCATCAGTTCGATGAAACGAACATGCAGTCGTTTTGTCATGGTCAGGCGGGCCATGGCGACCGCCTCGTCATCGTTGAAGCCGCGGATTAGCACCGTATTCAGCTTGACGGGAGAGAGCCCGGCCTCCAGAGCGGCCTGGATCCCTGCCCGGACCGCGGACAGATCCCCTCCCCGGGTAATGATCCGGAAGCGCCCGGCATCCAGAGTGTCCAGGCTGATGTTCACTCTTTGCAGCCCGGCTTCCCGCAGGACCCGCGCCCGGGAGGACAGGAGCAGACCGTTGGTGGTGAGGCTGAGGTCGTCTAAGCCGGGAATGCCGGCCAGGCGCCGTACCAACTCCTCCAGACCCTTGCGTACCAGCGGGTCGCCGCCGGTCAGCCGTATTCTCCTGATCCCAACGCCCGCGGCGGCCCGGGCCACGGTCTCGATCTCCTCCAGACGCAGTATTTCCCGGTGGGCAATCGGCTTTACGCCCTGCGCCGGCATGCAGTAAACACAACGAAGATTGCAGCGGTCGGTGACGGAAACCCGCAGGTAGTTTATCTCCCGCTTATAGATATCCTGCATCGTCCCACCTTCTTTTCAATGCAAAACGGTAATACGCCCTGGAAAGCGACTTCTATTCCTGGCCGGCCCGCCTGACACTTTCCAGGTAGCGGTCCAGAAAGCCGCTCTGGAGCAGGATGCTGGCGCGGAAACTGCGTAAGACCGACTCGGTTTCCCTGGACGGCATGGCCGTATAAGACTCCAGCGCCGCCTGCACCTTATCCCGCACCTGTTCGACCATTTCCCCGCTGCCGAGGTTCAGCACGGGCAGGTCGAGACTGCGACAGAGCGTCCGCATATCCCGGCCGTCCAGAAAAGCGATTTTACGGAGCAGAAACCGGACATCCTCCCTCAAACTCTGGGGCGTGGACACAACCGACCCCTCCCTGATCAACTGACTGCCGGATTCCCGGAGAACATCCGGTCAACGGATGAGCGGTCTCGCTTTCAAGGGTTGATCATGCCCCTCTCCCCGCTCGTGCCCCACGGGGTGATCATGCTCCGGGGCAGGCCCGTGGCGGTGTTCATGCTCACCGTCATGTCCATGGGCATGGGCATGGGTATGGACGTGTCCGTGCGTATGCGCGTGCTCCGCGGTCCGGTGGCAGGTGGGAAGGCCCGCGGTCGTACCTTCGTATGATTGACCCAGCACCAGCCTCAGCAGGTTGGGGTGTCTCATTTTCTTCTTGCCCGATCCGTAGCCGACGGTCTCGATGACCATCGGCGGAAAGGGTATAAACTCGCTGGCCAGCGTAAAAGCCAGGGCGGCTCCCGTGGGGGTAACCAATTCTCCCTCGATGCCGGTTCCGTAGACCGGCACGTTTTTCAACACTTCCAGGGTGGCCGGGGCGGGCGAGGGTATAATACCGTGCCGGCACTCAATAAAGCCTTTGCCCAGCGGCAGCGGCGAGGCGTACACCTTTTCGACGCCGAGCAGGGAGAGCCCGAGAACCGTCCCTACCACGTCGACGATGGCGTCGACCGCGCCAACCTCGTGGAAATGAATCCGCTCCGGTAGGGTATCGTGCACATGGGCCTCGGCGACGGCGAGACGCTGAAAAACAGCCATGCTTTTTTTCTTGACGTCTTCCGGCAGCGAACTCTGCCCGATAATCTGCTCGATGTCCGCCAGGTGACGCTCCGGTTGGTCTTTTTCCCTGACCTCGACAAAGATGTTTTCAGCGGTGATGCCGTTTGGCCTGGTTTTCTCCTGCCTGATTTCGTAACCGTCGACGGGCAGTTTGGCCAGCTCTTCGCGCAGGACGGCAAAATCCACCCCGGCGTCGACCAGGGCTCCCAGACACATATCGCCGCTGATGCCGGCAAAGCAGTCAAAGTACGCTATCTTCATCCGTTCGCCTTCTCTCTCACCAGGGTTATGGCGTTGGCCATCGCTCCGGCACCAAAGCCGTTGTCAATATTGACCACGCTGACACCCGAGGCACAGCTGTTCAACATGCAAAGAAGGGCGGAAAGACCGTTAAAGCTCGCCCCGTAGCCCACACTGGTCGGCACCGCGATGACCGGCTGATCGGCCAGGCCGCCGACCACGCTGGCCAGGGCCCCTTCCATGCCGGCCACCACGATGATGACGTGGGCCCAGCGGATCAGGTCCAGCTTGTCCAAAAGTCGATGAATGCCCGCCACGCCGACATCGTAGCACGTGCGTACTTCGTTGCCCATTATCTCGGCGGTGACGGCCGCCTCCTCAGCCACCGGCATATCGGCGGTCCCGGCGCTCATCACCAGGATACAGCCTTTTTTGCGTTCTTCCTTCCCGCGCCTGACCACGATGGTCCGGGCCAGTTCGTGGTATTCGGCATCCGGGTAGACCTTCCGTACGCCCTCGTATGCCTCGGGTGTAGCCCGGGTACCCAGGATATTCCGGCAACCGCCGCACAACCGGCCAAAAATCTCGGCGATCTGCCCGATGGTTTTCCCCTGGCAGAATATTACCTCCGGAAACCCCTTGCGCAGGGCCCGGTGGTGGTCCAGGACGGCAAAGCCCAGGTCTTCGTAAGGCAGGGTGCCCAGCCTGTCCAGTGCATCCCCTACCTCGACCTGCCCTCCCTTGACGTCTTCCAGCAACCGGCGCAGTTCTTCTTTCACCATTGTTCATCTGCTCCTTTGCCCGCCGACACCCGTTTACTGCGGAAGTCCCACCACAGGGAAGGGGCAATTTACCCGCCGGCAATACGCTTCAAACTCAAAGCGATCTCCTTCATGTCCTCGAATAGGGTGGACTCCCCGTATTCACCAAACTGGTACTCCAACTCCTCCAGCATGCCCTTCAGGGTCTGCAGGACCTGCCAGTGGGGAACCAGTGCCGGGTCGCTGACCAGGCTCTCCCACCAGTCCGGCACAATACTCTCGATGTTGGAGTCGATTTTGGCCAGACCGGCCAGAAATTCTTGCCGGGTGGCACGGCCGGACAGGAACTTTTGCATCAACTGCAACGCTTTATTGCCCTCTGATATTAACAGGGAGTCCAGATCCTGCTTTTGTTGCGCCGCCAAGGCCACTGGATGACCACCACCAATCTATTCTCGGTGTGAGACGCTTGAGCCGGAATCAGGTCATCCGGATGACCATGGTCTTTACTTTTTCCACCAGGAAGGCAACTTGGGTTTCCATTTCCGACAGTTTCCCGTCGTCGGCCGGGTTCTCAATCAGCCCGGCGCTGGCGGGAAGAATTTCCTCCGTAACCCTTTCCGCTTTCTGGGTGCGCATAAAGGTACGGTTGTCCTTGATCGGATCCAGGTCGGCAATGATGCTTTCGATACGGGTTTTGCTTTCTCCGGAGGCTTTCGCCACGGCCTCCCTCAAGTTGTCGAGAATCTTGGCAGCGTTTTCATGCGCGGGGTAACCAGCCATTATAATCTCCTCCTGCGACAGTTATTGTTGTGATTTGTAGTGTCCCGAAACCTATTCCTGGTTATAGAATTCCTCCACCGCGACGGCCAGTTGTTCGAAAAACTGATCCGGGGTGGTGTTCTGGTAATCCAGCACTTGCTGGCTTTCCTTGGTCTCATACCAGTCGAACCAACCGGGATGATCGGAGTAGACGGTCTCTTCCAGAGGGAAGTCGAGCACGGCCAGGTGCCGCTCGGCCCACTCCCTTCCGATCATCCGCCAGGTGTCGCCGCCCGCGACATTGAATACCTTGTTGCGGGCCTGCGGGGTCACCGCCGAGTTGAAAAGCGCCGCGGCCACGTCATCCCGGTGGACGAACTCCACCCGCTGTTCGGCCAGGAACTGCCAGGGGTTGGGATCGTAGAACAACGGTATGACGACACCGGAAATCCGCAGGATGGTGTAGGGAACACCTGACGCCAGCACTATCTTCTCCGCTTCGATCTTGCTTTCGGCATACAGGTCGGTCCCCACCTGCGCGTGGCCGGTCGTAATCGGCGGCTTGTCGTCGACGGTGTACCCGTACGTGGAAACAGAAGAGGAAAAGACGAACTGTACGTCGCGGCCTTCCCGGGCTACAGCGCCCAGCACGTTCCGGGTTCCCTCCACGTTCACGGCAAACGTTTTTTCCCGGTCAGTGGAGAGATGGGTCATCAGGGCGGCCAGGTGGATGACGGCATCGACGCCCTTAACCCCTTGGGCCAGTGCTTCCTGGTCACTGACAAACCCCTTGACCACGGTGATGCCTTTTTCTCCCTCCAGCCCCTCGTAATTGGCCGGAGGAATATCAAAAACGGTGACCTCGTTGCCGGCAGCGAGCGACTTCTTAACTAGTTGACGCCCGATGTTGCCGGCTCCGCCGGTAATCAGGATGCGCAAAACTACTTCCCCTCCCTTGTCTTCAATACTGCCAGCAGGCCCTCGGTGCAGGCTTGAAAGGCTTTGGCCACCGGAGACTCCGGGTAGCGGACCACGACCGGCAGTCCTTCGTCGGCGGCCTGGCCGGCCAACTCGCTCAAAGGAACCCGGCCGAGGAAAGGTATCTGGTAAGTTCTGGCCAGATCTTCGCCCCTGCCCTCACCGAGCACCGAAATCCTGCCCCCGCAGTGCGGGCATTCGAACGCGCTCATGTTTTCGATCAAACCGAGAACCGGCGCCCCCAGTTCGTTGGCGCTGGAAATGGCCTTGGAGCATACCGCCACGGAGACTTCCTGGGGACTCGTCACCACCACTACCCCGTTCAGTCCGGGAATCGATTTCATGATCGTGGTCGGCTCATCCCCGGTACCCGGCGGCAGGTCGATCAACAGGTAGTCCAGCATGCTGCCCCAGCGGACCGAGGACAGAAGCTGGCGGATTACCCGTGCCTTGTAGTGACCCTTCCACATTACCGGGGTGGCTTCGCCCGGCCAAAACAGGCTCACCGACATCACCTTTACGCCATCGGCCGTTTCCACGGCGTTCATCTGCCAGGCCCCGTGCAGGTCGGTCCGGCCGGAGAGGCCGGTCATCTTGGGAACGCTGGGTCCGTGGACATCCGCATCGAAGATGCCGACGTTATTGCCCTTGGCTCTCAGAATGGAGGCCATATTGACGGTGGTGCTGGTTTTGCCGACTCCACCCTTACCGCTCAGGATAGCGATCTTGTACGGTATATTCTTCAGTGCCTCGTAAATCGGCCCGTGCTGGCCGGCCAGCTGGCTTTTGGCCTCTTCCCGCATGCTGATGATCTCAAATGTTTCCATTTTAAGCCACCTCGTATTTAACTACCGCGCACCCCTTCTGAGAAGAAGACTTCACTTTCCCGGCAACCCACACCCATTTTCTCGGCCTGCTCCAACAGGTATAAGGGATCGGCACCAGTGATCGCCCCGAATTTCTCGTTGCCGCAGGCCTCCGCACCGACGTCCTCCGCCGCCGAATTGGGCAGCCCCGGCGCGCGCCGCACCAGCTCAACCGTAACCGCGTCCAGGGCCACCGGGTCTTCGGACGCGACGAAGCCCAGGTCGGGCACAAACGGGACGTCGGTCCACGCCAGCCGGTCCGGCTGGGGAACAATATCGGTCAAAAGGTTAACGTAAATTATCTTTTTCTGCAGGGTTTTCGTTATGGCGGCGGCCGCTTCGGCCACCCGCCGCTGAAAGGTCCTGATCTCTTCCGGATCGTGTTTTCTGGCCCGGCGCGGGCAGACCGCCACGCAGTTGCCACAGCCCAGGCACAGCTCCGGCTGGTATTGCAGCCGGCCGTCAAAATCCAAGGCCTCGGCCGGACAGTGCTCCACGCAGGCGCCGCAGTGGTCACAGTCGCCTTCCAGCCACGCTGGCTTCAAGCCCTGGTGGACCCTGGTCTTGCCCGAATTGTTCAGGCATTCCACCCCCAGGTTGACCAGGGCGCCGGACAATCCCGCCATCGGATGGGCCGTGATGTGCGAAAGCATGACTATGCACTCGGCCTCCCTGATCGCCCGGGCAATTTCCACGCCCCCCAGTTCCGCGCCGCCGGTGGAAATGAATTCGCCGTCGTCGCCCTCGTAGCCGTTAGCCAGGATTCGCTCGCAACCCAGGGCCAGTTCGGAATAGCCCATGACCTCGGCCCCCGAAAACCACTCCTGCCCGGTAATACGCCCCTTGGGAGAATAGCCGGAGGTGTCCGTCACCGCAGGATTGCCGCCCAGGCTCTTCACCGTTTCCACCACCGCCCGGACCAGGATGGGCCGCAGGTGCCTGGTATTGCCGACCTGACTATAGTTTGTCTTGACGAACGTGATTACTTTCTTGTTTTGCGGAATCAGTTCGGCAAACGGACTCAAGAGCACGCCGATCTTATCGACGAAGTTGCCAGCGGCGGCCCGGGCTCCCACCATGTAGACTTCCGGCATTTCATATCCCCCCGCCCTGTGATTGTAGGATTCGCCGTTAGTCCAAGAGACCTTGGACTAACGGCTTTGTTATGATGCCCGGGTCTTACTCGAATTTCTTCCAGTCGGCGTCCTTGAAGGCAATGCGCTTGAAGGGCAGGACGCCCGCTACGTCGTTGAGGATGTGGCCGCCCTTCTTGAAATGCTTGCGCAGGGTCAGGGTCGTGGG
>DATKUX010000061.1:0-11876 GCA_035530395.1 Spirochaetia bacterium | reverse complement strand
TACAGTGCAGTCAACCTGGGCGACCTGGCAAATAGTGTCCCTTATCTGACGAATACTGGGACTATTCCCCAATAGTCCACTCTTATCCATCTCTCTATTGCGCAGATAATTCAGTTCATCAATATACTGCTTGGTTAGCTTTTCAGAGTACTCAAGTTGTTCTTGCAATTTAATTAACTCAGTTACATCTCTCATTACCGAAAGTATTTGAATTACCTGGCCATAATCGTCAAGAATAGGATTGGCAGCAAATATAACTTTTCTATCGTTAATGAGCGATACAAGCGCAATCGTTCTCTTTTCCCGTACTACCCTGGAGGTGATCAGATCAGGAGTCAATCTTTTTTCTACCAATAACGTGGCGTCGCCACCCTTGATTTTATCCTCCTTGATGCCGCTCATCTTGATGAAAGCCTTATTGGCAGCAATGATGGTCCCGCCCGTATCGGTAAGATATATTCCGTCGCAAAGGACGTCGCCGATCGTCAAGGCTTCCAAATCAGTGCCCAAGTACAGCGGTGATCCGCTATTAGTACCGTCCAGCAAGGTCTGACCGGGAATATTCCCCTGGATTAATCCTTTGATTAAATCATTGGAATTAAGTCCGGTAGAATGCATCATCATATCCATTTGCTTTTTGACACTATCATCAATATCCAAAATGTGCTCAGCCACTTGGTCTCCCCCTTAGGAAAATGATGAATATTCTGTCAACTTGACACCCAAGTGCATCTCTTCTTCCGGTTCTCCCACAACGAGCGGCCATACACCGGCCGGGTAGAAGCCCCGCCGGTCGCCACGAACATCCCTACCCCTAAGTGTAAGGCTATTGCGACGATCACTCAAATGCCGTTTCCCGCTGAAAAACAGAGGTAGGCGGAGAATACTCCCTCTCCCAGGCCGGAGCGTCGTCTGTCCCTCTTACGGCCCCGACGTCCCCCTCCAGCAGTGCTGGCATGGCCCAAGACCGGAGACAGGTGAACCCCGGGGATCTTCACCCGGGGTTCACCTTGAAGGAGGGTCCGCCGGCACTACGTCCCCGCCGGATACTTATGATGGAGCTTGAGCAGTTCAACCAGGACCCGGTCCCGGAACCGGCAGGCGTCTTCAGTTGTTGTTCCAATGTGAGCCGGCAGGTTGGCCAGTTCCTGGAGGACGCCCTTTTCGGCAAGGTCGGGCCAGTCGGCCGGCATCTCCTTCCAGGCGGCCAAATCCGCCAGCACCGGCCCCGCCGACGGGGCGAGCATGCTCATGAGTCCCTTGATGCCGCCGGGTCCGCCGCCCAGGTGATAGAGCAGGTTGGGGCCGAAGATGGCCCAGCGCAGGCCCGGCCCGAAATTTATGGCCTTGTCGGCGTCCTCCACTGAGCACACACCGCGGGTCACCAGATCCACGACTTCCCTATTGACGGCCATTTGCAGCCTGTTGGCAATAAATCCCGGCACTTCCTTGTTCAATACTATCGGCTCTTTCCCCAGGGATTTATAAAAATTAACGCTTGCGCTCACAGTTTCCGCCGCCGTCTGCTCGCCCTTGGTGATTTCCACCAGGGGCACCAGGTGAGGCGGGTTATAAGGATGGCCGCCGATACATCTTTCCGGCCTCTTGGCATACTTGGCGATCATACTGATAAGCAATCCCGAACTACTGCTGGCGTATATCGCCCCGGGACCGGCATGCTCGTCTATCTGCGCCAGTATGCCTTGTTTAACCTCGTAACTCTCCGGGCCGTTTTCCTGGATAAACTGGACATCTCCAACGGCATCCCCAATATCGGTGGTGTAATGCACAAGTGATAAGCTATGCTCAATTTGTTCTTCCTTAATGATATTCCCGGCCGCGAGGAAACGAAGGTTCCTCCTGATGGCCTCCCCGGCCACGGCCAGCTGCTTTTCATTGACGTCATAAAGATTAACCGGATACCCCTGGACAATGAAATTGGTCGCCCAGCTCGACCCAATGGTGCCTGAACCTATGCAGGCAACTCTTTTGATTTCTCCCATCATAAACGGTCCACCCTTTCCGCCGCCTTTCTTTCCTTCCAGGCGGCAATTTCTTGAGCCGTACCCGTATGAATCACTCCGGCGGGGCAGGCGGCTTCACACGCCGTCCGCCTTCCTCTTTCCCGGTCTTCCCTGTGGCCGCACAGATTACAAAGCATAACCTTCCCGTCGTAAAACCGGGGGACTTTCCAAGGACAAACCGCCAGGCAAAGTTGGCAGCCGGTGCACTGATCCCTCTTAACCATTGTTATCTTTGTTTCCGGGTCCTTGTAGAGGGCGGCAACGGAGCAGGCCTCGACGCACGGGGCGGGGAGGCAATGCCGGCACATAACAGGCTGGAAATACTGGTAGACCGCTTCGCCGCTAACATCCGGTCCAACCTCGGCAACCCGGATGAAGGCGGGCGCTGTCTGGTCAGGCCGAGGCGGATTGACCGGATGGGGGGGCAAATTATGTTCCAGTTTGCAGGCCACCACGCATGCGTAGCACCCGACGCACTTATCCCGTTCGATGAAAACAAGCCTTGTCACCCGCTATCCCTCCACCTTGGAGACCCTGCACAGCAGGGCCCGCAAATTGGTGGAACCGATAGCAGGGTCGTAGGGAGGTTCGTTAGACGTCAATACATTGGCATTACTATCCCACAACCCGTGATCGGGGGAAGGGTCTTCGGGATACCACCAGGAGGCGGAAATAGCCACCACCCTGGGATCTATGCCCCGAAACAAGCTCGCCACCTGTTTAATTCTCCCTCTGGGGCTTTCAACCCAGACCCAGTCTCCTTCGGCAATGCCCAGTTTCCCGGCCGTTTCCGGGTGGATCTGCACGATGGGGTACGGCTGCCGTTCCCTGAGCCAGGGAACCTGCCGGTACTGGGAGAGGAAATAATTGGGCGACCGCACTCCGGTGGAAAGGATCAACGGATAATCTTTGGCTAACGCGGATGCAGCGTATGGGCTCTCCGGAGGTTCCCGGTAGAATGGCAGCGGGTCATAACCAAGGCGCTCCATAATAGTAGAGTACAGTTCCACTTTACCGGTAGGAGTAGCGAAGCCACCCCCTTTCTGCCAGTAATCGGTCTGATACTTAAAATATGGTTGTTCATTGCTCATTTTCGCCAGAAAGCCCAGATTGGAAAACTCCCGCCAGCTAATATTGGCCTTTCTCAGTTGATGGTCCAGCATCTCCTCTACATTGTCAAACCAGTACTGCGGAGCAAGCCTCTTCCCCAGCTCGTTAAAAATTTTGTTATTCGCCCAGGCTTCTCCAGGTGGTTCGACGACTTTATTTATGGCCCCGATCATGAAACGGGGGTGCATGTCATAAATGTCGTCTATCTCCAACCAGTGAGCGGCCGGCAATACGACATCCGCATATTCGGCAGTGGGAGACATGTAAAGTTCGACAACGGATAGGGATTCCAGGTTCAGCAGACCCTTCAGCACATCTTTCGTATTCTCATAGCATACTAAAGGATTGGAGCCCTGGATATGCATAACCCGGATCGGACCGGTTCCATCTTTCAACTGCTTGAAAACGGTAACCATGTGGCACATACCGAATAACGGTGAGCAAAGCAGTTTGAATGTATCCGCGCCGACCGGCATCTCTTCCGGTGCCGGAACTTCGCTGGCAAAATGCTCCATCGGGCCGGTATCCGGCGGTACCCAGTTAACCATGCTACCCGGCCGTTCAATATTTCCCGTAACCGCCATCAGGGATACTATGGCCCGCAGAGTCTGCACGGAATTGCTCCCGGCGTCGAGGCTCATGCCCACCTGGATGCACGCAGGCCCCTGGGTGGCAAAGATCCTCGCCGCCTGTACGATTTTTTCCCTGGGAACCCAGGTTATCCCGGCCACCCGCTCCGGCGTATACTCCTGCACTCTTTCCTTCAGCATCCCAAAACCGTACGTCCATTGCGCCACGAAATCCTTATCGTACAACTCCTCGTTAATAATGACATACAGCATGCCCAGGGCGAGGGCGGCATCCGTACCGGGGCGGAGCTGCAGCCAGACGTCCGCCCGGGCAGCCAGACGGGTTGCCCGCGGGTCCACCAGGATGAGGTGCTCCGCCTTTTCCAGCGAGCTCAAAAACCACACTGCCATTTCGCCGTCGGCGTTAGTGATCTCCAACTGTTTCCCCCAGGAAATCTGGGTCCGCGGGTATTGACCACCCCATCCGTGATAGTCACAATACAGGCGACCGCCTACCATCATGTCGAAAACAGCCATCCTGGGAGCAAAGCAAAAGTGGGCGGGAAAGCCCACGTTCGGCGTGCCGATGGACCGGGCAAAACGGAAAGTATAGCGGTTGAACCCCCTTCCCGTACCCTGACACACGGCGATTGAACCAGCCCCGTGCTCGGCCGCGCTTTGCTTCATCTTATCGCTTACGAGATGGAGAGCTTCGTCCCAGTCGATTCTCTGCCACCTTCCCCCTCCCCGCGGGCCTTGCCGCTTCAGGGGGTACAGCAACCGGTTGGGATTGGATATTTCCTGCACACTCGCCAAGCCCTTGGCGCACATGGTTCCCCGCGTGGGCGAAGCAGGATTGCCCTGCAGGCGAGTGATCTTCCCATCCTCCAGGGTGACGAGAACCCCGCAACCACCGTGACAACTCTTGCAGGTAGTCTTAATTACCGTTCTGGCGGGGCTCACTTTAAAGCCCTCTGCACCAGGGTTCTGGCGATCTCCACCTTGTACCCGTTCCCCGCAAGGGGCCTCGCCCCGGCCAGGGCGAGCCTAGCCACTTCCGCCACCGTCTCAGCGCACAATTCTCTGCCTTTTAAATACTCCTCTGCCTGCCGGGCCCGGACAGGGCCGGGGGCCACCGCCCCCAGGACCAGACGGGCACCGGTGCAGGTCCCTTCCTGAAGGGTGATGAGCGCGGCCACGCTGACCACGGCGAAGTCGATGGGCTGCCGCAGAGTGAACTTGAGGAAGGTCTGTCGGGCAGCAGGGTCAGGCTTGGGGATGTACACAGCCGTAATTATTTCGGCGGGGCCGAGAACGTTCCCCACCGGGGTGTAAAACTCCGCCACCGGGAGGCGGCGGGTGCCCCCGGTCCCCGCCAGGACCAGCGTCGCCCCCAGGGCGGTGAGGGCAACCGCTGTATCGGAGGGGCAGACCGCATGGCACTGCCCGGCCCCCATAACGGCGTGGTAACGATTTTCACCGGCTGCGGCCGGACAGGTCTTCCCCCCTTTCCGGAAGCAACTGATCATGCCGCCGATCTCCTCAGGGTAGCGATAGTACCAGCAGCGGGTATCCTGACAGATGTTGCCGCCGATCGTGGCCATGTTGCGGATCTGGGGCGAGGCGACGGTTTGGGCGGCCTCTCTAAGCAGAGGACAGATCCCGGCGATAGTGGGCGAGGCAACGATGTCAGCCAGGCTGGTTAACGAACCTATGCTTAGCGCGTCTGCGTCCTCTTCAACCCTGTTGAGGCCGGGGATCGTTTTCAGGTTGATGACCGCCTCCGGGTAGTCAGGCAGGATACGGTCCTTCAAGACCCCGAGCAGATCGGTGCCCCCGGCATTGAGTTTGGCCTTGCCTTCGTACCGGGCGAGCAGTTGGACCGCTTCCTCCACCGAGCGGGCATTGATATGGGTAAACGGCTTCATCGTTTTCCCCTCCCCGGCGCCCCAGGCAGCTTCCCCAGGGCCCTTAAGATCTTGTCGGGGGTGAGGGGGTAATCGGTCAGCCGCACCCCTATCGCGTTGGAAACGGCCATGAGGACGGCGGACGGTCCGGGGGACGGGGCGATCTCGCCCACGCCGACGGCGTGGAAGCGATGGCTGGGAAGGGGTGTTTCGAGGATAACATGTTCCATCGCCGGCAGCTCAGCAAAGGTACGCCACTTGTAGTCGATCATGTTGGCGTTCATAATGCGTCCCAGCCGGGTATCCAGCACCGTCTCCTCAAAGAGGGCGCTGTCGATGCCCGCGGAGCCCAGGCAGCCGTTGAGCTGGTTGGTAAGCGAAAGGGGATCGATGATCTGTCCGACATCGGTGGCGCCTACTACCCGGATGAGATCCACCTTGCCGGTGCCGGTGTCGACTTCCACTTCGGTGAAGATCATCATAAAGTTGGGTAGGGTGAAATCAGGCTGGAAACGGCCGCGTCCCAGGCAGGTGCCAAAGTAGCGCATCCCCTTGATCCAGGGGAGCCGCGGTCCGGTTTTCCCTTGGACATAGACCAGCCCGTCTTCGGTTGCCAAATCTTCCGGTTGCACGCCGAAATGGGGGGCCATCAGTTCGAAAAGCTGCCTTTTGGCATCCTCGGCGGCGGCGATGACCGCCCCGCCGATGGCATAGGTGCCCCGCGAACCGACGGGTCCGAACTCGAAGGGGTTGATGCGGGAGTCGCACGCCGTTACGGAGACCCGCTCCAGGGGAATCTGGAGTATTTCGGCGACCATCTTGCAGATATTGCTACGCTGACCCGTGCCGTGTTCGGCCAGGCCGGAGTGGATGGTGGCCGTACCGTCGGGATCAAGGCGGACAAAGGCCTCGGATACATCCTCGCCGACGTCGGCGTTCCCGTGGACGCCGACCCCGACACCCCGCCGCCGCTCGCCGTCTTGGCTGGTGGGCACCAGCCACCCCTTCCATTTCTCCCGCCAGCCGAAGGTCGCGGCGCCCTTTTCCATGGCCGCCGCATAGTCGGTACCCCTGCTCACCCACCAGTTGCCGTCACGCCAATAATAGCCGTCGCCCGGCTTAACGTAGTTCTTTTTAAAAAACTCAACCGGATCAAGACCGGCCTTCTCCATGGCCATGGTGAGGAGCGGGAGCAACGCGCATTTCAGTTCCTGGCCACCGAAGCCCCGCACCTGGCCGGAAGGCGTCCGGTTGGTGCAAACCACCTGCGGTCTGAGATCCCAGTTGGCACACCGGATCGCGAGCTGCGCCTCACCGCACCCCACGGCGACCATGCCCTGGGCTATTTCCGAGAAGGCGCCCGTGTTGACCAGCCAATCGCCCGAGAAGAACGTTACGGTACCGTCCTTCTTCAGGCCGACCCGGCCATGCAGGCGGGATCCCAGCCGGACCGTAAAGGCCGCCAGGTGTTCCGCCCGGCTGTAACAGAGCTTGACCGGCCGGCCGGTTTTTTGCGCGAGGGCGGCGGCCGGAAAAACATACTGCCAGGTCATATACTTGGAACCATAGCTCCCTCCCACAGGGCTCCCGATGGTCCGCACATTTATGGATCCCAGCCACCGCTGGAGAGTAACCTTGAGCATGTGGGGGCCTTGGGAGGCCGGCCATACGGTCAAGGTATCCGTCCCTTCCCATGCCGCGATCACGCTGGGAGATTCCGGGGGCAGCGGATTGGGGATGTTTTCATAGGCGCAGGTTCCCTCCACGATGAAATCGGCCTCGGCGACGCCCCGCTCGATATCACCGGTGACCAGTTCCTGGAGGGGGTGCGGTCCGAACACGCGGATGCCCCGCGGTAGGACGTTGCCGGGGAACTGTTCATACAACCGCGGCGCCCCCGGTTGCAGGGCCTCTTCCACGTCGTAGACCGCGGGGAGGGGTTCATACTCGACTTTGATCAGGCGGAGAGCCTCTTCGCCTATGTCCTCCGTCTCGGCCGCCACCAGCGCCACCGGGTCACCCACGAAACGGACCTTGTGGTCGAGGACCCGGACGTGCAGGGGCACTCCTCCCATCCAGTCCGGCACCTCCTGGTAGGTGAGGACGGCCTTCACCCCGGGAAGGCGCGCGGCCTCCGTGGTGTCGATGCTCTTGACGAGGGCGTGGGGGAGGGGACTGCGGAGAACCTTACCGTAAAGCATACCGGGCAAGCTGAGGTCGCCTGCGAACTTGGTCTTCCCGGTTACGATGTCGAGGGCATCCTTCCGGGGGGTGGACCGGCCGATGAAGCGGTATTTGTTCATTTGTTCGCCCCCCCGGCGGCCGCCAGGACCGCGTCCAGGACATGGTAGTGGCTGTTGCACCGGCAGAAGTTGCCGGATAGGGCTGCCTGGACCTCCTCCCTGGTGGGATCGGGGTTTTCGTTCAGGAGGGCCTTGGCGCTCATAATCACCCCCGGGGTGCAGAAGCCGCACTGGAAGGCCGTGTGGTCGATAAAGGACTGCTGGAGGGGATCCACGCTGCCGGTGACGGTATCGCCCAGGCCTTCAATGGTGGTGATTTCCTTTCCGGCACACTCCACAGTCAGGAGCATGCAGGAGAGTACCGCTTTCCCCTCCATAAGCACTGTGCAGCAGCCACAGGCACCGTGATCACAGGAGATCTTGGTACCTGTGAGCCCCAACCTCTCCCTGAGAGTGTCGACCAGGGTGTGAGAGGGACTGATCTCATGAGAACCCTCCCCCAGGATGAACGAGTGAGTTGTACCGTTGACGGTGAGAGTGACGGTAGGACAGGATGGCTCTACGGGTGTCGGCGTCACAAAAGTTCCCCCCAATCGAGCCTGGAACGGCCCGGCAATCACGGTTGAACCCGGGCCAACGCGGCTGCATTTTCGCCGGCGATGCGTCCCGAGTTCACGGCAAAACCGAAGGCGTGCCCCGATAGCACGTCGCAGTAAGTGTCAGATTCCCAGCCACCCGTATCCGCGCCGGCCGCATAAAGCCCCCGAATGCACTTATCCTGCTTGTCAAGGACCTCCATTTTCTCGTTTATTTTAATGCCACCTATTGTGCCCATCAGGGAAACATGACAACTGATAGCGTAATAAGGGGGAGTGCGCAACGGTACCAGATACCTTCGGTCTTTGGTAAAGAGCTGGTCGTATCCACGATCACACGCCGCGTTATATTCATCTACGGTGTTCTTTAGGATCTGACCATCGGTTCCTATCCAGTCGCCGATTTCTTCCCAGGAATTAGACATCTTGATTAAGCCTTTGTCTGCCACTGTTCCAAGTTCCCTTGCCAAACCCGGTAGTTTATTTCCCTGAGCCCCTTCGGGAAGACCCATGCCAAGGATGAGACCCTGGTCAATCATGGTCTCCATAATTGCCCCGTCGAAGAGAGTATAACTAACGCTACCCGGTTGCCGGAGCACAGCGTTGGAACTCATATAATGATGGCGACCGACGGCTTCATCAATAAACCGTTCCCCTTTGTTGTTCACCCAGACCGTGTACGGCTCAAGAGCAATTCCCATTAGACGAATCCGGAATGTATCGGGCGGAGTGCCGACTTTCAAAGATATATTGTCCGGGGTGGCAGGCCCGCCCGTATGCAATATTCCCAAGCCTTCGGTGGCGGCCCCTGTTTCCATAGCCATGATCAGCCCGTCGCCTGTATGCGGTAAGCCGACGAGTCCCATATTATCGCGATAGTAGGGAGAATATTTCTTCAGCAACTCCTTGTTGCCGGCATAACCACCAGTAGCCAGGATGACGGCCTGGCAGGAGATTGGCAACTCTCCATCCCGATTGGCCGCCAGCACCCCGGTCACCCCGCCTTCCGGTGAGGTTAATATGCTCTTAGCCGGAGTACCGGTAAGAAGTTGTACTCCCAGGTTCTTGCCGTTCTCAACCAGGTTTTTCACCAACGCGGCACCGCGACCTTTGGGGATGTGCCAGGTAGGTACTTGATTGGGATAGAGCGGAAAGCAACTAAACTCTAATCCTTTTGTTTCCAGCCAATCAATCGTTTCCGCTGATTTGTCCACCAAGGCACGCACAATCCGTGAGTTGATGCGCCAATGGGCGAAATCCATGGCTGTTTTAAAAAAATAGTCTCTGGAACAATCGATCATGGCCCGCTTTTGAACGTTGCTTTCGGCAGCACAAATACCCCAGGCAAACGCCGAATTGCCGCCGGGTCCTCCCCGTTTCTCCAGCACCACTACCCGGGCGCCCTTTTCCGCTGCGGTAACCGCGGCCGCCAAGCCTGCCCCACCGCCGCCGACAACGACCACGTCGGCTTTTATCTCTTTACTTTCTGCAGTTCCGTTCTCAGCCATAACGTCAACCTCCTGGTACATACTCAGAAATCGTCAGTCAACTGAACTATTGCGCCCGATCTATCTTCGCCGCGGAGAAAGGATCTCGGTGGTCAGCCTTTCC
The DNA here is from genome assembly GCA_035530395.1 of Spirochaetia bacterium. GTDB lineage: Bacteria > Bacillota > Desulfotomaculia > Desulfotomaculales > JAJYZD01 > JAJYZD01. Next base: position 1,816 of record DATKUX010000061.1, on the reverse strand, counting down.
TGCACCAGGCCCCAGATTCCCCGGGGAGCCGCCAGAATGACCACGATGGCTATGGCGCCCAGGATCAGCAGGTTGAGACCGCTATACTGGGACAGGTATTGCTGCAAAAAAACATAAATGATGCTGCCGATGATAGGTCCTTCTATGGTTCCGATGCCGCCGATGATCACGATGAACAGCATGGCGATGATCCAGTCCATACCAAACGCCGAGTTGGGCTGGATGAACACCTGGTATATATACAACGCCCCGCCGGCCACGCCTGTAACGAACGCTGCGATCAGGAAAGAGTAGAGCTTAGAACGGAATATCTTCACTCCCAGGGTCTCGGCGGCCACTTCGTCGTCCCTCATGGCCATGAGCCCCAGCCCGAACCCGGAATGAAGCAGGGCGTACAGCAGGGCCACGGATCCTACGCCGATAACCAGCGCCACGTAATACTCCAAATTCGTGGACACATTGTACGAAGCCGTGATCATGAAGCCTACCCCTTGCCGGACATAGGGCCAGTTGCTGAACAATATCAGCACCGCCTGGCCGACAACCAGACTGGCTATCGCAAAATAGTCGCCCCTCATCCGGAACAGGGGAATCGATACGACCAGAGCAAAAAGCACCGCCACGAACCCGCCCAGTATCAGGGCCAGCCAAATATTCATCCCGTAATAGACCGACATAACCGCCACCATGTAGCCACCCACTCCCAGAAAGATCTGCTGGCCCAGGGAAACGAGGCCACAGAAACCGGCCAGCAGGTTCCACATCTCGGCAATGGTGAGGTAAAGAAAGAAAAGGAGAAAAACAAACACCAGGTAAGCGGGGGCCCACCCCGGGAGAGTCAGGAGCACCAGCAGGACGAAGGCCAGTACCAGGTTCCGGATCGAGAAAATCCTGTTCCGGACGGCGTCACCCTGAGTTACATGTCGCGAGTCTATCTTCGTGCACTCCCTTTCCCAATGAGCCTTCAGGCGCGTGAAAACAGTCCCTGGGGCCTCACGGCCAGCACTATCAGCAGCACAAGGTAGGCCGCCAGCAGTTGGCTCCCCGTGCCTATATAGTAGGCGCCCAGGAGCTGGGCCACGCCCAGGATGATGCCGGCGGCCAAGGTTCCCGACACGCTCCCCAGCCCCCCGATGACCACTACCCCGAAAGCCAGAATCAAATACTGCGACCCGCTGTACGGATTGAACGTGAACGTCATTCCCACCAGGACACCGGCTATGGCCGCCGTGACCATCGCCGCGCCCATCGTGTACGCATAAACCATTTTGGCGTTGATACCCTGGAGCGCCGCCGCGTAGTCATCGTCCGACGCCGCCCTGATCGCCAGCCCGAGGTAGGTCTTTTTCAGGAATAGCGCGAAACCGAGAATCACGGCCACCCCAACCAAAAAATCAATCAAATAGATCACCGGAATGTTCAGATTGGCCGTCAGAGGTATACTCTTCACCACAAGACCATTGGCCAGGGTATGGGCATCCGGGCTGAAAACCAACAACAAGCCGTTCTCCACAATGATCATGAGTCCGAAAGTTGTCAAAAGGGGCGGTTCCGGCCCTTTGTTAATAGCCCTATTCAGTAAATAGTACTGAAGCCCGAAACCGACAAGAAACATAAGCGGCACAACTATGATCAGGGACAAGAAAGGATTGCCGCCAATATGGCTAATGGTTATCAGACTCAGGTAACTTGCCACGACCATGAGATCGCCGTGGGCCAGGTTGGTCACCCGCATGATACCGAAAACCGCCGCCAGGCCTACGCCGACCACCGCGTAAAGCACACCCAGCATGATTCCGTTTAAAAGCACCTGGAT
>DATKUX010000060.1:0-10734 GCA_035530395.1 Spirochaetia bacterium | reverse complement strand
TAGCGATCCGGCCTTCTGCCGTCCGACGGAGGTAGACATGCTGCTGGGTGACCCCGGTAAGGCGGCTAGGAAGCTTGGTTGGCGGCCAAAGGTGGGCTTTAAGGAACTTGTGGCAATTATGGTTGAGGCTGACCTCAGAGGTGTAGGTGAAAGATGAGGGTTTTTGTGACCGGCGCCGGAGGGTTCGTGGGCACCTACCTGGTCGAGCTTCTGCTCTCCAATGGCTACCAAGTGTTTGCCGGCATCCACGACAAAAAATCCGGCCGAAGTGGATTCGACGATCAAGTCGCAGAGGACAACAAACTTCAACCCTTTACTTTCGACGTGACCAACCAAGACTCTATTGAGGAAGCGCTGTTCAAGGCAAGACCAGATGAGGTCTACCACCTGGCTGGCCTTGCGAAAACTTCCGGTATAGCAGCGGAAGCGTACTACCGGATAAATTGCCAGGGCACTCTCAATCTCTTGCGGGCGGTGGAAAAAGTGTGCCCACACGCCAAAGTTTTTACGTGGGACCGGCCAGCAGTTACCGGGTGTGAAAGCTGAAGACCTGCCGGTACGGGAAGACCGCCCCCTAATCCCCAACAACCATTACGTGGCCAGCAAAGCTGCCGGGGAAAGCCTCAGCTGCGCTTATGCGGCGGAGGGCTTGCACGTCGTCCATGTGCACATCCGTTTAACCGCACCGGGGCCGGCCAGACCACCGATTTCCCTCTGTGTCATAATGTAAGAGACACCTACCCCCCCCCTCGTAATTAATGTAGTAGAATAGAGGGCGGAGAAGGGTGATAGCTAATGACAGAGAGGAACCAGCCCGGGCCAGCATCTTTAAGGGTGGGACAACCCTCCCCACCGGATCCAGAGGTGGTTGAGAAGCCGGCCCGTCGGAAGTTTACGGCCGAGTACAAACTGAAGATTGTGCGTGAAGCGGAGGCCTGTGGGCCGGGGGAGTTGGGTGCACTCCTACGTCGGGAAGGGTTGTACTTCTCCAACCTCACCTGTTGGCGCAGGCAGGTAGCGGAGGGTGAATTGGCGGCTCTGGTCCCTAAGAAGCGGGGCCGTAAGGAACAACCTGTTAATCCGTTTTCGAGTCGGCTTCTTGAGATTGAACGCGATAACGAGCGGCTTCGCGGGCGTCTGCGGCAAGCTGAGCAGATCATTGAGGTGCAAAAAAAATCTCCGAGCTTTTGGGTGGGATTCCCTTGGGGAATCACGACACAGGCGGGAGGAACTGATAGCGGCCGTGGAAGAAATCGCCGCAACTGTAGGAGGGGTGGCACCTGCTTGCAGGGCCCTTGGAGTACCCAGGTCGTCCCTGTACCGCCGTCGGCATCCTGCTCCCAAAGCTGTGGGCCAACCCCGCAGATCTTACCGTGCCCTCACGGATTTGGAACGCGAGAACGTCTTGTCCGTACTCCACTCCGAGCGGTTTGTCGACCAGGCTCCGGCCGAGATCTGTGCCACCCTTCTTGACGAGGGAACGTACCTTTGCTCAGTTCGGACCATGTACCGCATCCTGGCCGAGGAGCACGAAGTTCGGGAAAGGCGCGACCAGCTCCGTCACCCTCACTACGCGAAGACCGAATTGTTGGCTACGGCGCCGAATCAGGTATGGTCTTGGGACATCACGAAACTGATGGGGCCGGCTAAGTGGACTTACCTTCACCTGTAAGTGATCATGGACATTCCGCATCAATCACGGGCTTGGGTTCCGGCGTCCGACACAACCTGCTCCGCTCCCTTCTGTGTCTCAGTTACGACCGCATTTGTGGCCACTAGTTCGTCGTTGAGTTCCTCCCGATCCTGGCAGGCGACCCAGCTACAGCAGGGCAAAACTAAGCCCCTGCCGGGCAAGGAGAATCGCAGGTTGCGATCCATGGCAAGATGCGACAAGCTGAATTAGGGTTTGTTTTTCGCTCCTTTTGTGTCGCAGCCTGCTATAAACTGTTGTGGGTACCATATGGCAGACCTATTTATTTAGTACGACTTGACGCCATCCGGGCTGGTACGGAAATTGCGTAAAGCAAATGGTAGGTGTGGCGAGGTTTGGCGGGAATGATGACGTTGTTCCACTGTCCGGGTTGGCCGGGCGCCTGAATCATCTTGGGTCGGACTGGTACGCGGTCCAGAGCCAGAGCTACGGCCCGGAGGCGTGGGGCGGGGCCTCCAAGGCCGAGGTCATCCTGAGCGATGCCCCGGTGGACTATCCCATGGTGATTGCGGCCAACCTCCTACTGGGCATGAACCAGGAGTTCTGTGACTGTTATCTGCCCGTGGTGAAGAAAAACGGCATCGTGATCCTGGACAGCACCAATGTGGCGCGAACTTCGCCCACGTGGACCGCCTGGTATCACTTCCTCTTACGACCGCGGTCAAGGAGGAACTGTGCAAGGAGATGTTCGCCAACATGGTGGCCGTGGGGGTCATTACCTCACTGACCGGCGAGATATCCCTGAGCGAAGAGGAAAACGTCCTGTTGACCCGGGTGCCGGTCACGACCACGGAACCCAACCGCAAGGCGTTCTGGCTGGGCGTCCAACTGGCCAACCGGGTTGATTGATGCCCGAAGCAGGAAGTCCGGGTGGAACAGCGTCTAAAAGCTGCCGAGTCCGTCCGGTCCGCAGTTCAGCAAGCCAGGCTGGGAAGTGGGGTAGGAGTAGCCGCCTTCAATCCCTTCACCCGTTACAGCCATCCAGGGGCGGAATCCACTAAGAAGTGACCCAGTTTTGTGCTGGATAGTAGGTAGTTGAGCTACCGGTATCCGGCTCCCGACAAACCGGGGTGCCGCGGGATAGAATAGATGGGGGGGCTGGCGTTGGAAGGGCGGGAAATTTACATCGTCGATACGACCCTGCGTGACGGCGAGCAAACGGCCGGGGTAGTTTTTGCCAACCGGGAGAAAGTGCGCATTGCCAAGCTTCTGGATGAGTTGGGTGTGGACCAGATTGAGGCCGGTATCCCTGTTATGGGCGGCGACGAGGCGGAAGCCATCCGCTCAATCTGCCAGGCCGGACTGCGGGCCAACATCATGGGCTGGAACCGGCCGGTGATCAAGGACATCGAGGCCTCGTTGGCTTGCGGTGTGTCTGAGGTGGCGATATCCATCTCCACCTCAGACATCCACATTAAGCATAAACTGGGGGCATCCCGGGAATGGGTGGTGGAGAACATGGTCAAGGCCGTGGAATTCGCCAAGAAGGAAGGCCTTTATGTGTCGGTCAACGCCGAGATGCTTCGCGCAGTGACCGGGGCTTCTTGGAAGAGGTTGCCTGGGCGGCAAAGGAGGCAGGGGCCGACCGCTTGCGCTGCTGCGACACCGTTGGCATCCTGGATCCGTTCACCACTAGGGAGAACATCCAGGCCATTTTGCGGAAGACCGAGATCGATATCGAGATGCACACCCACAACGATTTCGGCATGGCTACCGCCAACGCCCTGGCGGGCGTGCTGGCCGGGGCCAACCACGTGGGGGTCACCGTTATAGGGCTGGGTGAGCGGGCCGGTAATGCTGCCCTGGAAGAAGTGGTGATGGGCTTAAAATACCTCCACAAGACCGATCTCGGCTTCAAAACCGAGATGTTCCGGGAGGTGGCCGAGTATGTATCCCGGGCCGCGCGCCGGCAACTGCCGGCGTGGAAGTCTATCGTAGGTGCCAACATGTTTTGTCATGAGTCGGGCATCCACGGGGATGGTGTTTTCGATCACCCAGGTAACTGCGAGCCCTTCGAACCCCACGAGGTGGGTCTACAACGCCAAATCGTGATGGGCAAGCATTCCGGTTTGGCGGCCGTGAAGGCCAAGTTCGCCGAGTTCGGTATACAGCTCACGAATCACCAGGCAGAGGAGCTCCTGCCCAAGATCCGTTCCCACGCGGTGGGCATGAAACGGCCCCTCTTCGACAAGGAAGTGGTATACGTATTCGAAGACTACTATGGAAAAAGAGATTAGTTGTTTTGGGACAACCCATCGTAGACCCATATGCCGCCCGTACGGCACAATCATAGAATAATCTTGGTTTGGGGCTGACGAGCCACCGGGGCAGGGCCAACGCCAGGTCTGCCCCGGTGGGGTTGCGTCTCAGGCTGCGATACACATCAAAATGCGATAAGTCTTCAGCCGGGCGGCTCACGCCCCCTTTTCTATCTCATTTCGCTACACATGACTCCAGGCTACTTTGGAAATTGCATAAGCAGAACCAATAATTTGACACGGCTTCGGGGCCAGGGCACACGACATGCAGTGCGGCGGCTATCGTATCCCGCATCTGCGAGCCCTGCTTCAGTGGTTCTGTCTGTGTGGGAGTATCCTTGTTGAGGCCCCCTTCAGGTCATCCGAGCGGGATCCTTCAAGTGGCGGCCCGTGCCCTCGGTGTGATCAGCTACCATTTACCGCAAGATTTTCCCCTGCGGCCGGCCGACTGGCCGGGGGCCGGACCAACGCTGGGCGCTGACGGGTGAGAGTCTCGTGTCATCCTGGGATATATGTCAGAATGCGATATATGCTTTCGGGAGCGGCTTACCCCCTTGTGTTATCTCAACCAGCCATGAAATGAATTACCGAATGCCTTCTCAGAGCACGGTTCTGCCGTAGCCGAGTGCCTCTCGATATGGCACAACAATTGCGTGTACTAAAGTGAGAGAAAACGTCTCTCCGGCGCAGGCACACCGGCCTACCAGGCCCTTGCGGACGGTGTTGCGGCGGTGCCCGACCTCGGCAGCGGTAGTGCCGTTCACGTCACCGGGCTGGTGCACGACGAGCGGGGTCGACCTTCCAACGACCGCCAGGTGGCCGATGCCCTGATCCACCGCCTGAACGACAAGGTGCAGCGGGCGGCCGGTGACTTTACCTTCACCAGCTCCTGGTTTCTGGAGGACGCCGACCTGGCCGTGGTGGCTTACGGTAGCGTGGTGCGGGCGGCCCACCGGGCGGTGGTATGGGCCAGGGAGAAGGGTCTTCGGGCCGGACTATTGCAGTTACAGACCATCTGGCCCTTTCCGGCCGCGGAGGTGGCCTCCCTGGGGCAGCGGGTGCGCAGAATTATCGTGCCGGAAATGAATTTGGGCCAACTGGTCGGGGAGGTGGAGAGGGCGGTCGGCGGGAAGACGGACGTTGTTTCACTGTCCGGGTTGGCCGGGCGTCTGTTTACTCCGGACGAAATCCTCAAAGAGATCGTCCGGCCGGGGGGGGGCCGACCGGGCTGTACAGGGAACCCGGTTGCGGGCATATAAGGGGAGGTAATGCAGGTGGGCCCAGCGGTAGTCCACGTGAACGAGAAGCGGTGCAAGGGCTGCGGCATCTGCCTCACCTTGTGTCCGCGCCGGGTCTTTAGCCCGGACGAACGGGGTAAGGTCAAGGTAAGCCGGGCGGAACGGTGCGCCGGCTGCATGATTTGCGACAACCTCTGCCCCGATCTGGCCATAACCGTTTACCCGGCAAAGGAAGGGAGGGAGGGCGGCCAGTCAGGGCCTCCCGCCGTTTGATGCAGGAAGTTTTAGAGGAGTACTTGCGCCAGGATATGCTACCCCACATGTGGTGTCCAGGCTGCGGTAACGGAATCGTGTTGCACAGCCTGATTCGGGCCCTGCACGACCTGGCACTGGAGCGGCAAAAAGTGGTGGTGGTGGCTGGCATCGGTTGCGCCGGCAGGGCGGCCGGCTATCTCAACCTGGATACTGTGCACAGTACCCACGGTAGGGCCTTGGCCTTTGCTACCGGTGTCAAGCTGGCTAATCCGGATCTGTCCGTGGTGGTCATCATGGGTGACGGCGATGCCGCCGCCATCGGCGGCAACCATCTCATCCACGCCGCCAGACGCGACATCGACGTTACCGCCATCGTATTCAACAACAGCATTTACGGCATGACCGGCGGGCAGCAATCACCGCTGACGCCTGAGCAAAGCATCACGACGACTGCGCCTGGCGGCACTGCCCAGCGGCCGTTCGACCTACCCCAGTTGGCCAGGGGGGCCGGGGCCGGTTTCGTCGGCCGGGCCACCACCTTTCACCACGACCTGCTGACCAAGCTGATTCGCGACGGTGTAGTTCACCCGGGCTTCGCCCTGGTGGAAGCGATAACTTACTGTCCGACGGCCTTCGGCCGTCAGAACAAGATGGGATCGCCTGCGGAGGGCCTGCGGTGGCAAAGGGATCACTTTGTAGACATAAGCAAGTATCTGAGGTTGTCGGATGATGACAGGAAGGGCAAACAGCCCATGGGACTGGTCTTCCAGGGTGAGGAGACGGGCTTGCCGCACTACCCGTACAACTAGCCTTCCTGAGAGGAAGTGGGTTTAGGGAAAAGACTTTGCAAATTTGCCTAAGCGGTTCCGGTGGCCAGGGAATCATCCTGACCGGCCTGGTTCTGGCGGAGGCGGCCTTGCGGTCGGGCTGGTACGTAGTCCAGACCCAGAGCTACGGCCCGGAGGCGCGGGGCGGAGCCTCCAAGGCCGAGGTCATCCTGAGCGACGCCCCGGTGGACTATCCTTTGGTGATCGCGGCCGACGTCCTGCTGGCCATGAACCAGGAGTCCTTTGACCGTTATCTGCCCATGGTGAAGAAAAAGGGCACCGTGATCCTGGACAGCACTAACGTGATGCGGACTGCTCCTACGCCGACCCGATTGGTGTCGCTCCCCCTCACGGCGACAGCCGGCGAGGAATTCGGCAAAGAGATTTGTGCCAACATGGTGGCACTGGGAGCAATTGTGTCTCTGACCGGGGAGATAACCGTGCAGGAAGGGGAAGCCACCCTGTTGAGCAGGGTGCCGCCCGCGACAACGGAACTCAACCGCAAGGCTTTCTGGTTGGGAGTGCAGTTGGTCAACCGACTGGCCTGATCCCGAAGGTAGAAAAATGTGGAAACAGACGGGGGTTGAGGGATATGTTGTAGAGTGGTCACCGTCCTTGATTCGTAGGATATGGCCGATTGCGAACGACGGATCGGATCCCGCAAAGTGTCTGCTCTTTAAGCAAAGAACTGGCCAAAATATCCGGCCCTAAATTAGACCGGGGTGCCGAAGCACTGCTTTGTGTCCCAGGCATTTCGGGAGAAGGAGAAGTAGAAGTAGAATGCCAGACCAAATTTGTGAGACTGTTTCGGGTGATTTCTTGCAGGTCGCCACCCATTACGTGGAGGTAGCGGCCCGGAAACTGGGCATGGAAGAGAACAGCCTAAAAATCCTGAAGGAACCAAAGCGCATCCTGATCGTGTCGGTTCCCATCCGCATGGATGACGGAAGAGTGGAAGTCTTCCGTGGTTTCCGGGTACAGCACAGCCTGAGCCGGGGTCCGGCCAAGGGTGGTATCCGCTTCCACCAGGATGTTGACATGGAAGAAGTAATAGCTCTCGCCATGCTCATGACCTGGAAGTGTGCCGTGGTGGACATCCCCTACGGCGGGGCCAAGGGCGCGGTAATCTGCAATCCCAAAGAACTTTCTTTGGGAGAACTGGAACGACTGACCCGGCGTTACGTCAGCGAGATCAGTATAATCATCGGACCGGAAAAGGACATTCCCGCCCCGGATGTCAACACCAACCCCCAGATCATGGCCTGGATCATGGATACCTTCAGCATGATGAGCGGTTTTTCCGTTCCTTCCGTGGTGACCGGAAAACCCCTGGAAGTGGGTGGTTCGTACGGCCGCAACGAGGCTACCGGCCGGGGTGTGGTCTACACCATTGAGGAAGCCTGCGCTCGCCTTAACATCAACCTCGCCGCTACCACAGTAGCCGTCCAGGGCTTCGGAAACGTGGGTTATGTTGTGGCCAAGAGCCTGCATGACCTGGGTTGCCGGGTGGTTGCCGTTTCCGATTCCCGGGGCGGCATCTACTGCGAAGACGGACTGGACCCGGTCGAAGTCCTTGCTTTCAAAGAAAAGACCGGACGGGTACAGGATTACCCCGATACGACGAATATCACCAACGCCAAGCTATTGACCATCGACTGTGATATCCTGGTACCGGCTGCCATGGAGAACCAGATTACCGTTCAGAACGCGCCGTCAGTCCAGGCCAGGCTCATTGCCGAGGGAGCCAACGGGCCTATAACCGCCGGTGCTGACCGGATTCTCGATGAGCGGGGCATCACAGTCATCCCCGACATTCTGGCCAACGCCGGTGGGGTGGTCGTCTCGTACTTCGAGTGGGTTCAGGGGCTGCAGCATTTCTTTTGGACCAATGACGAGGTGAATCGCCAGCTGCGGCGCCGGATAATTGACAGTTCGCGCAAGGTTTACGACATCAAGGAGAAGCACGGGGTCAGCCTGCGGGTTGCGGCTTACATGCTCGCGCTCGACAAGGTGGCCACCGCCATGAAGTTGAGGGGACTTTATCCGTAGCCGGGACATTGCCCGGCAGGTTGGAACGATTTCTTTGAAATCGATGGACCGTTGGCCTTCTCTTTCCGGTGTAAAAGCGTGATGCGCAGTCCGGCGGCGCCTCTGCCCGGTGAAGGTGCTGCCGGCCGTACGCGGCCATGGCCAATTGAACCTTTCTACTATATTTTGGGTTGGCCAGTTCCATAAGATGGGTCGGCGCTTCCGGAAAAGAGCGCCGCAACCGGCGTAGGGTTAGGAATGTGTCGATTTAAGAAAAGATTGGTAAGTATTCGGTGAACTACGTAGATACAGTGAGGATCTTGCGAAAATTTTTCTTCAGGGGGAGAAGGAACACGTCCTTAAAATAGGTTTCTCCTTAAGCTTATAGGTGTCAAGCTTGCCTCGTCCTTGGGTCTGGCCCACATGGATCCAGTTGGCTGCGCGGTAGCAGGTTCCCTGGAATCGGTCCTGTTCCACGAAGGTTTCATCAGAACAGGCCGATAGGCATAAAGTTCCTCGCAGTCGGAAGCCACCTGGGTAGCCAGAAGGCTGAGTACACTTGATGCGAGGTTTTTGACCTGGACCCAGGGCAAAATTAAGAAGCGGGCCTGATTGATGATAAGGTGGAGACGCTGTTGTCGCTGGGCAGGTGTCCAGCCGATGAACAGGTCTCGAGGCGCTACCTTCCAGGCGGCGGCGCCCATGCCCATGGCGCCCAGGAGGTGGCTTTCGTTCCTTATCAGGTAGCGGATCTGGGCTCCGGGCAGAGGAGTGTAGCCGAGGTAATGATAGCGGGCTATCAACTCGTTCCAGAGCCGTGAGTCTTTGGGGCAGGCTATGCGGTGCAAAGTAAGAGTGCCGAGGTCCCGGCGGGTGCCGGCAAGCAGTGGACCTGGATCCGTGGCAGATGTGGGTTGGGGATTCCAACGGCCATTGCCGTTGCCGCAGCGCGGGGGTGGCAATTCGAATAAACCGTCGCGGTGCATGCGCAAAAGAGCCACTCGAGCGGACATGAGTTTATGACGTCCATCCGGCTTGACCCAGGCGAGACCTTGGCAGACGGCGCGGGCGATCGCAGCTCTGGTGGGATACTCCTCGGGCCGGGCAATGATGGACCGGATCAGGTCCAACTCGGCGGCGGTAAAGTCCCGGCCGCAGTAACACGCCTTTGTCACGGGCTCTCCGGAATGGCCCAAGTGTTCTTGTCCGTTTCGCTCATCATCCAGGGCAGGAACCGGTCAAGAGCCTGTCCCTCCAGAGGCTTGGCGCCGTTGTTGGCGCAGGCATTCAGGAAGTCAATAAGGTAGGCGAGAGGGTTGAGGTTTGCACGGGCAACTGTGGCGGCAACGGTCCACATCATGGCACCATACTCGCCGCTCCACTTGGAACCGGACCCGTAAAAGTTTTTGCGTCCCACGACTGGAGCACGCAATAGGCGTTCCATAGCATTGTTGTCCAGCGGCAATTCGGGATTGTCCAGGAAACGGGTCAGGCCTTCCCAGTGCCGTTCGACAGTGCCGAGCACATCGCGGGCAGTCAGGGGCAGTGTCCTGTCCGTCACTTGGGACCGCCAGTTGCCCTCCATTTCCTCCTTGACGAAGCGGTGCAGTTCATCGTCAGTTTCCAGGTAACCCCGGGTGCCGGGTGAGAGTTCTTGCCGTGCTCCGTGGAGGCGGTACAAGAGGGCGATTCTGTCCCGCCACTCATCCGTCCAACTCTGTAACTGGGGATAACCCTTGGCGGCCTCCAGAAAGTAGCGCCGCATGTGGGCCCAGCAGAAAAATGACAGGATACGCTCGCCTAAAGCCTGATAAACACGGTAAAAATCAGAACCCAAAAGGCCTTTGGCCGGATGCGGATCATCACCGGTCAGGCCGAAGAACTTCCTGGGCACGGCGGCACTGCGCGAAGGGTCCATGATAAACACTACCGCATCAGAGGAGGCAAAAGCCCACAGCCACCAGCGGTTCGAAGCCTTACCCTCCACCTCTTCGAAGACCTTCCAGCCCGTCTCGTCGGCCTGCCACAAATTAGCAGACCGGCAATGGGCACAGATGGCCTCGTACAGGGGGGTCAGCAAAGAAGCCACTTGCTGGAGCACCCCTACCAGGGTGCCCTGAGACAGATCCAGCCCCTCCATGCGCATAGCGGTTCCGATGCGGTAGAGGGGACGGCCCAGAACGTACTTTTATTACAAGCCGGGCAATAAAGTCGGCGGTGAACAGTCCTTTGGGGATTACCTTGGGAGGCGGGGCAGCGGTTATGATCGTTGGAATCTCGGGACACTGGCAGGTCTTATGATAGCTTAGGCGCCTGTGCACTATCCGTTCTACCCTAACCCGCCAGTCGATTTCCTCCGAGGTTTCCTCGCCCGGCGGAAAGGGATCGTAGGGTAAACCACAGTTCGGACAATGCAG
>DATKUX010000059.1:0-11660 GCA_035530395.1 Spirochaetia bacterium | reverse complement strand
TCGTCAGAGAGCGACACCCACCTAACGGTGGGTCCCGGCGGCGTAACATTAGGACCATGAAGCCATAATGCCACCTCTAGCATAGCAGAGGTGCCTCGCAGTAGAGGATGGGAAGCCCCGTCCTTCAGGGCGAGGAGGCTTAACTCTTCTGCTCCCTCCTCCCGCCCGTTTTCCACTGGTTCGCCGGAGGGACATCCTGATTTGGAAGGGGCATGCCAAGACCCCCCGGTAATTGTTGACGAATGCTGTGCATCATGATACGGATGTATCGCAAGCGGTTAACCCCGGGAGAGCCCCAAAGGCTGGGCATATATCTGGTTGGCCCTGGCCGCAGTGAGGTATCCCGCTTCCACCATGTTGTCCAAAACCTGCCGCTGCCGGTTCCGGGCCGCCTGCCAGTTCACCAGCGGATCATAGAGGGAGGGTCCGCGCGGCACACCCGCCAACATAACGCACTGTGCCTCGGTCAGGCGTTCCGGTGCCACGCCGAAATAGACGCGGGCGGCACTCCCCACGCCATAGGCTCCGTGGCCCAGGTAGATTTCATTCAGGTACATCTCCAGGATGGCCTCTTTGGAATAATTGCGCGTGATAACCAGGGCCAGCAGCATTTCCTTGATCTTGCGCCCCAGCGTTTTATGGGGGTTCAGCAACATGTCCCGGGCCAACTGCTGGGTGATGGTGCTGCCTCCCTGCACAAACTGCCCGTAGTAGGCGTCCACCAGAGCCGACCGGACAATGCCTTCCAGGTCGATACCGGGGTTGGTCCAAAACTGGCGGTCCTCGGTGGCCACCACGGCATCCCGCAAAGCAAGCGGCATAACGGTCAGCGGGACGTATGCGGCCCCGTGAGCCGCCAGCCGGCTGTGGACCAGGGACGGCAACTGCAGCACCGCCGGTCCCGTACGGGCCACAAGCGACTGCCAGCCGCCCCACACTGCCAACAGGGCGAGTACAACAACGACCATGAAGCGGCACAGGTTGGATCTTTTTTTCAACAATCGGCCTCCCGGCGGTGGGCAGGTTCCGGGCCGGGGCCCGGGGTGCCCGGTTCTAGGCAGGGCAGGTCCAAGCCCTTTACCCCTTTAGTATGCCACTTGCCGCAGTCAGCACCGCGCCCGGGTCGAGAGCCTGCCCGATTCTGGCCAGAACACCCGGGACAGCCTCGTCCCGCCCGGCCGCCCGGTCCAATCCGGCGAGGAACCGGGGTAGGGCACTGCCTTGGGCCGATCCGGCCAGTGCAAGGCAAAGGGTACCACCCTCCAGCCGGCAGTAGGGTACGGTCAGTCCGCCGGCCCTGGCCAGGTCCGGCCACTCCCTTCGCACGGGGCCGGTCAGGTAGGCCGGAGGATTACCTGAGCCCACGAAGGCCATGAAGTATTCCCGGACCTTTTTTACCCGCTGCCGGGCGGCCGGGTTGTCGGCGGCCAGTACTTCCAGGGCACCGGCTTCCCGGCACAGGGAACCGGCCCTCGCGTAGGCTTCCTCCACGACCTCGAGGTTGGGACCTGTTAACTCGAGGATCAGCATCCCCCCGTAGCCGGCATAGGATAGGAGATGGTCGCACGTCGGCCCGTCGACCAACAGACTAAAGTCTAGGCACTCGAAGCAGGCTCCGGCCATTTCCGGCCTGCCGCCCAGGGCGAAGAGCGCGGAGCGGGCCTCCTCCACTTGCGCAAAACCAGCCAGCAAAATGGCCGACACCGGCGCCAGGTAGCCCAGTTGCAAATACAGGGCTGTTACTACCCCCAGGGGGCCGCCCGTCCCCAGGATCAGACGGGCCAAACCCAGTTCCAGTTGGTCGGCACCCAAGGGCCCGCCCAGGCGTACCGGACAACCGTCGGGTAGGATGGCCTCCACGCCCAGGACCCGGCGGGTTGCCGCGTAGCCCGCGATGACTTCCCCGCCGGCCCAGATGCCCGGCTTCAAGCAGGGATCCGGCGGCAGACAAAGTCCCTCCTCCGCCAGCCTGTCCAGGACCCTTCTGGTTACGGCCCGGGGCTGCACCGTCAGGCAGAGGTTTTCCCGGTCCACGGCTACCACCTGGTTCCACTGGTCCAGGCGGAGCTCAATGCCGCCCGGGAGATCCCCGGCCGTAGAAACACCCACGCCGTGGTGCCCGGCCAACTTCAGGATACCGGCAATAGCCGCCGCCCCGGTGCCCGCGGCGGCGGGTGCCGGCCGGACCTGAATGGTCTGCAAACCCTGCCCGGCTGTCACGTTGGCGGTCCCCAACAGCCGCCGCAATTCTTCCGCCAGCGCCGCGTCGATAACCCCGGCCACGCTGCTCACCCCTTCGCAGCCTTCAAGGCCGCTATCTTCTCTATGAGGGCGGGAACCAATTCCAGGGCGTCACCGACAATGCCCATGTCGGCCACCTGGAAAATCTGGGCCCCTGGGTCGTTATTGATGGCTACGATGGTCCGGGCTGTCTGCATCCCGGCCAGATGCTGGATTTTGCCGGAGATCCCTACGGCCAGGTACAGGCGGGGTGCGACCGTCTTACCGCTCAGACCAACCTGGTGGGGATAGCCGGCCCAGCCCAGCTCTACCGCATCGCGGCTGGCCCCCACCGCGGCCCCCAGCACCCCGGCCAGTTTCTCAACCAGGACGAAGCCGGAACGGTCACCGAGTCCCTTGCCGCCGGCCACTACGATGTCCGCCTCCTCCAGGTCAACCTCCTGGGTGACGTCCCGGATAAATTCCACCAACCGCTCCGGCGTGACCAGGAGATCCTCTCCGTATTGCCGCTCCACCACTTGCCCCTGCCGGGCCGGATCCCTCTCCGCCGGCGGGGCCGATCGCGGCCGCACGGTGGCCATCTGGGGCCGGGTGCGGGTCTTGATGGTGGCCATGATGTTGCCGCCGATGGCCGGCCGGGTCTGTAAAAGAGCCTGATCGCCGGGATCGATGTCCAGGCTGGTGCAATCGGCGGTCAGCCCGGTCTTGAGCCGGGCCGCTACCAACGGCATCACGGTACGGCCGGTGGTGGTGGCCGCCGCTATGACCACGACGGGTTCCTCCTCCCGGATCAGCTGTTCCAGAAGCCGCGCCCTCTGCCCCGGGGTCGGGCCTACCGCTCCCGCCGGTCCGGAAAGCACCAGGACCCGGTCCGCGCCCCTTTGGATCAGTTCCGTGTAATCGTCGAGGGCAACCCCCAAAAGGACGACGTCCACGCCGGCACCCAGCTTGCCGGCCAGGTCGCGGCCCCGGTTCAAGAGTTCGTAGGTAACCCGGTTGACCCGTCGTACACCCTCTGTCGTATACACCCGGCCCCGGGTGGATACCCGGTCCTCGGCCACCACCAGCACTCTCGCCTGGCTCATACAGTTTCCACCCCGCTCACAGCAAACCCTCGCCGGTCAGCCAGTCCGCCAAGGCGCTCAGACCTTCGCGGCCGCCGTTTTCCCGGTACCAGACCGTGGCCCGGGACAGTTTCGGACTAAAGATGCGGGCCACCCGCGTGGGCGAGCCGCCCAGACCCAGTTCGGCCGCCGGCAAGTCGAGGTCGTCCGCACCCCACACCGGTATAGTCAGTTTCTTCGCCCGCAACTTCAGGTGCAGGGGCGGGATGGGCGGCTGGTTGATCCCTTTGACCACGGTCACCAGCGCCGGCAGGGGACAAACCACCCGCTCAAAGCCGCCTTCCACGATCCGCTCCAGTTCCAGGCTATCCCCGGTCAGGACCAGTTTCTGCACGTAGGTGACCACGGGCAAACCCAAAAGGGCCCCTACCATCGGGCCGGTCTGACCGGTCTCCCCGTCGGTGGCCCGCTCGCCGGCCAGCACCAAGTCGGCCGGTCCGGCTTTTTGCACCGCCGCGGCCAGGGCCCGCGCCGTGGCTATGGTATCCGAACCGGCAAAGGCCC
This sequence comes from Spirochaetia bacterium, assembly GCA_035530395.1. Classification (GTDB taxonomy): domain Bacteria; phylum Bacillota; class Desulfotomaculia; order Desulfotomaculales; family JAJYZD01; genus JAJYZD01. The sequence goes on along the minus strand of DATKUX010000059.1, from coordinate 7,791 downwards.
GCCCGGACAGGAGCAAACAGCGGTCCACCCCCATGGCGTAGGCCTCCCGCAGGGCCTGCTGCGCGGCTTCCGGCCCCATGGACACGGCCACCACTTCGGCGCCGGTCTCTTTTTTGAGCCGCACCGCTTCGGTGACGGCGTTCTCGTCGGTGGGGTTGACCACGTTGTCGCCGCCGGCCCGGATCATGGTGCCCGTCTTCTCGTCCATTTTGACGTTGTCGGTGGCCGGCACCTGCTTCACCAAGACGATGATGCGCACTAGGCAAGTCCCCTTATTTCAATCCACGCCCCCGCCTGGGAACGAAGTCCCTGGCAAGCCCCTTTCTAGAACTCGGCTTCGCTGAATTTCTTGCCGGGGAACAGGGTCCGGATCTTTTCCTTAAGGCCTTCGGGATTCAGAGTGATGATCAGTTCGGCTTCCCCGCCGCTATTGCGGAACAAGTTGCCGTCGTTGAACAGCTCCCAGGTCACCCCGGGCCCCGTGGACGGACTCGCGCCGTTGCACATGCCCTGCCACACCTTTTTCAGTTCCTCTTCGGTCAACTCCACCCGCCAGTCAAATTCGGCCACGAGCATACCCCTTTCCAGTTGTCCCGGCGGCCGTTACGCTATTTGCCGCCGCCTAGAAATATTATAACCCATAATCTACCTCAGTGGCTACAGAAGAAAGTTGTCAGTATCGGCGTCAATGGACTTTTCCAACCGGACAAACGATCCTTTTGCCGTTTCAAATGTCCGCCTTGCCTGTGTCTTCCTTCTGGTGATTATTCTCTGGACGTGCGTTTTAACAACCAGTACTTGATCGGATCATCCACTGCCAGAGCGAAGAACAGGCACAGAATCACGATTGTGAGGGTATCGAAGATCGGTATGGGTTTGAGTGCAGGCATGCCGAAAGTGACCAGCGCACCGGCCAGGATCATGTCCCCCAGTATAGTTAAGAAAAGGGTCTTACTGGGAAATGACTGCCAAAACCGTCCCCTCTCGCGCACCACAAAAATCTTAAGGGTGCCGAAATAGAAGAGTATGGCAAACGCATATGTGTGAAGGGCCGCAGGGTCTGCGGCCAAACCGAAGGGACCCATCCCCAGGTAAAGAAGAACAAGGGATTCGAGGGTTACAACGATACCGAGGATGACGGATACCTTGACCACGCTGTTAATGTTCCAGGCGTTTGGCTTCCTGGACCACCGGGTGTTGTCGGTGGAGATGGTGAGGGTAATAAAATCGGTCATCAAAAGGAGCAGCACCATGTCGAAGGCAGAGACCACGAACCGGCCGGTCAGGAAAAATGCGATGATTATAAATATCTGCGTTTCCAGGGTCTTGACCACTTTGTTGAATATCCAGGTGATGATTCTTTCGTAAATCATCCGCCCTACTTTAACGAGATCGACGATATTGCTAAGTCCCTCGCTGGTCAGGACGGCGGAAGCAGCGGCCTTAGCCACATCGGTAGCCGAATTGACGGCTATGCCAACCTCGGCCTGCTTGAGAGCGGGGCCGTCGTTGACTCCGTCTCCCGTCATTCCAACGATATGGTGCTTACTCTGAAGCGCCTTGACCAAGGCATACTTGTCCTCCGGGTAGATCTCCGCAAAGCCGTCGCTTTCTTCCGCAATAGCGGCCGCCTTTTCCGGGTCTGTCTTCAAGATCTCTTTAAATTCGGCGATCCGCGTAATTCTGGCGCCGAATCCTACTTCGGCCCCGATCTCCCTGGCTATGGGAAGGGCATCGCCGGTGAGCATCTTTACCGCTACACCGAGCTTATTCAGTTCCTCAATGAACTTTTTGGCGTCCGGCCGCGGCTTGTCATAGAGGGCGACCAAACCCGCTACCCTGAGCCCGCCTTGCCGGTCCAGGGCTACCGCCATCGTCCGGTAACCGCGACTGGCGTATACAGTCATTCTGTCTTCCAGAGAGGCCAAGTCCGCGTTCGCCAGGGCGGCGATTATGTTGACAGCTCCCTTGACTACCCGGAATTGTTCGCCGGGGCCTTCGACAGTGGCTTCCGTCCTTCGGGTCCTAGGATCGAACGGCACGAACTCCGCCTGCCGGTAAACGGACGTGCCTATACCACGGTCCGACGCCTCTTTGATAAAGGCCAGGTCGATCGGATCCCGGTTGGCCTCCTGGGACGCCAGGGCCCCGAACATGATAACGTCGTCCTCCGTAAAGCCCTCGAGAGGGAGGACCCCTGCGACGGTGAGTTGGTTCATGGTGATGGTACCGGTCTTATCCGCGCAGAGTATATCCATGCTGGCCGCGTCTTCGGAGGCGTTCAGCCTGGTGATGAGCACTCCCCGTTTCACCATTTCAAGCGAACCGATGGCCATACTGATGGTGAACATGGCCGGCAGGGCTACGGGAATAGCCGACACCAGGAGAATCAGCATCAGCGGCAAAATATTCAATACATCCATGTGTAATATGATTGTCATCACGAAGGCGGCGGCGACGAACCCCCCGATCATGACCATAAGCCACTTGACCACCTGGGCAATGACCGCTTCGGAGTGCAGTTGCGGTTTTGCTATCCGGACCATTTCGGCCGTCCGGCCGAAATAGGTCTGCGTCCCGGTCAGGGCCACCAGGGCGTTGGCCTCACCGGACTTCACGATTGATCCTGAGAAGACCATGTCTTTTTCGGCCTTGGTGACAGTCAGGGACTCACCGGTGAGCGCCGATTGGTCGATCTCCAGATCCCCTTTGAGTACCTTCAGGTCCGCCGGAACGAAATCACCGCCCCTGACGCGGACCACATCGCCGGGGACCAATTCCCGGGCCGGCAAGACCAGCCAGTTCCCGTCCCGCAGGACCCGGCAGTTGACGTGAAGCTTTTGTTTCAGGGTTTCCACCGCATTAGATGCCTGGCGCTCCTGAAGAAAGCCCAAAACGGCGTTCAAAACGAGGAGCGAGACTATCATGTACATGTCAAGATATTTATGAAGGACGATGGTAAGGATAATGGTTATTTCAAGCATCCAGGCTGTAAGATCCCAGAACCGTCGAAGGAGTCTAATTATGGGTGAGACTTTCTTTTCCGGAACCTCATTATATCCGTATGCCTTTAATCGTTGGGTCACCTCGGCGCTAGCAAGCCCCTCATTCGGATCAACGTTAAGAGAAGAGACAACCTCTTCCAGCGACATATTCTCATAGTCATTTGCCGTCAGCATTTAAAACCGCCATCTCCTATTGTTGAGTTAACATGGAAATGCACTACAATTACCTCATTTCACCAAGCCCTCAATCCGCCGGCGGAAGCCGGGAAAAGGCCTGCCGGCCGGCTTCCCCGATGAAGCGCGCCAGAGCCTTGGCATGGCTGTACGCCGGATCCCGGGCGGCGTAGACGAGGGTAATGTCTTCCCTCGCCGCACGGCGGGCCAGGCTGGCCAGTTCGTCGTTCATGCCCGCCGCGGCCAGTTCTGCCAAGTAGCGGCGGGAGAACTCCTCCCACCGGTCCGGCTGGTGGCCGTACCAACGGCGAAGTTCATGGCTGGGAGCCAGCTCCTTGCGCCACTCGTCGACGGCCGCCCGTTCTTTGGCCAGACCCCGGGGCCACAGCCGGTCATCTCTAGCTTAGCAGAGGTGCCTCGCACCAGAGGGCGAAAGTTCAGCCCTTGAGGGCGCGGAGGCTTCACCATGGTTCCCTCCGGAAAGGCATGCTGGTCGCCGCTGGTCGCCGCTGGTCGGCGGGGGCCCGGGCCGCCGGGCCACCCGCCCTAATCCTGTAGGCGATACCAGTCGTAAATTCGAACACCGGCGTTTCATCCAGACTAAGTCTATAACGCGCCGGCAAAGGCCTCGCCGAAGGTCTCGCACCTCTCCAGGTCCTCCCCTGCCGGGTCATATTGTACCCGCACCGCTTCCTGCACCACCTGGATGCCGCCCTCCCGCAGCTTATCCCCGATTACCCGCGTCGACTCGCCGCTCCAACCGTAGGAACCAAAGGCCGCCCCCACCTTGCCGGCAAACTGCAGGCCGCGGATCATTTCCAGCATCGTGGCCGTGGCACTTAAAACGCCGCGGTTGATGGTGGAGCTGCCCACTATGACACCTCTGGCCCGGAATACCTCGGTGACCAGGTCGTTGTGGTCGGACCGGCCCGCGTTGAACAGCTTGACGTGGACCCCCTGCCTCTCCAGTCCTCGGGCGACGGCCAGGGCCATCTTGTGGGTGGCACCCCACATAGTGTCGTAAAGGATAACCACTCCGCCGTCATTGTACCCGCCTGCCCACTCATCGTATTTCTGCACGATCTGCAGGGGATTTTCCCGCCAGATGATGCCGTGGCTGGGCGCGATCATCTCGACCGGCACCTTCAGATCGACAAGCTCCTTAATCTTGGCCTTGACCAGCTTGCTGAAGGGGGTGAGGATGTTGGCGTAATACTTGATCGCTTCCTGGTACAGCTCCGCCTGGTCGACTTGGTCGTTGAAAAGGAAAGGCGAGGCGTAGTGCTGGCCGAAGGCGTCGTTGGAAAGGAGCACGTTGGCCCCGGCGACGTAGGTGAACATGCTGTCGGGCCAGTGCAGCATGGGCGCCTCCACGAAGACCAGCTTGTTACGGCCAAGATCGACCGTGTCTCCCGTCTTCACCACCTGTACGTTCCAGTCCTGGTGGAAATGCTTCTTGATCATCATGGCGCCGTTTTTGGTGCAGTAGATGGGTGTGTCCGGGATTTTCTCCATGAGGTAAGGCAGGCTGCCGGCGTGGTCCTGTTCGGTGTGGTTGATCACGATCATGTCTATGTGGTCCAGCCCTACCGTTTCATTGAGATGCCGCACGAAATCCTCGTGGAAGGGAGTCCATACCGTATCGACCAGGGCAACCTTTTCGTCCCGGACGAGGTAGGAGTTGTAGGTGGAACCCCGGTGGGTCGAATACTCCTCGCCGTGAAACCGCCTGATCTCCCAGTCCTTAACGCCCACCCACCAAATTTCGTCCTTCAGTTGTCTCATGATATAACCCCCTCATTAATAATTCGCTTACCATTGCCAGCGTCCTGCCTAAAAAGCAGCCCAGTCAAAACAACATCTTCATTAAAATTGCTATAGGCCGCTGCCGGTTCCGGAACACGGAGCAATACTCGAACTTGCAGCCCCCCGCCCAGCCGGCATGGACGTACCTGGAGTTGGCCGCGCACCTGTTTATCCTTCGTCCCAGGGGGCCCAGGTAATGAGCCATGGTGCAGGCGGGTGCGTAAGCCGGTTTTCCCATGATTGTTCACTTCTTGAACCAACGACAACAATATGTAAGAGTTTCGAAAAACCCTCCACGGCCGGGGGACCGATCCCAGATCCCTTTAAAGCTTAATCCGTTTTACTTGAAATTTGTGTAAGCAAAATTGAAGGCTCAGCGTGATATTGATCACGGGGGCTCCGTTAAGATGCGTGGTACCGTTCTTTCTCACAGGAAAAACATACCCAAGGACTGACCTCTTCGACCGGGGGAAAAACACCTCCCCTGAGGTGTGTGAGGAAAGGCCGGGCCGGAGACCTGACTGTCAGATCTTTTCGAACATGTGTCGGCGCAGGGACTTTTCCAACTGGGACAGGGTATTGCATTCGTACATGCTGACAATACCGGCGAACAGCGCCACCGTAGCCCTGGACGCCCATTCCCTTCTGGGCAGGGTGTTCAGCCAGATGACGTCCGCGCACTTGCGGCTGATCTCCCGCAGCATGCCGGCCGCCGCTTCCGGGGCCACCGTCTTGGTGTCGCTGACAACGAACACGATGGTATCCGGGCCCAGTTTGTCCCAGTACATCCGCCTGAAGGTACGGAGAGACTCGCAGAGGTTGGTGGATTTGCCCCACTGCCGGCTGTCGTTCATCATGGCGGTCATGCTGCGGGCGAATTCCCTGCTCTGTCTGAAGTACCCGGTGGTCCTCTCCATGTCCTCGGAGAAGATGAAGCTCTCAATACCGCTCAGGGCGCTGTTGAGACCGTAGATGAACTGCAGGACGAACCGGGCGTGGCGGGCCATGGAGGCCGAAACATCGCATATCAGAAGTAAACCGGGTCTTTTTTTGCGCCGGGCCCGGTACCTGAGCTCCAGCGGAATACCACCGTATTTCATGTTTCTTCTTATGGTGCGCCTGATGTCCACCGCCACCGCCCGGGAGCTCCTCCTGTACCTGCGGCTTATGGACAGGCCCAGCCTGGAAGTCATCCGGTTGATCAGCGCGGTCACCCGGGGAATGTCGGCGTCATCGAGACTTTCCATGTCACTGTGCAGGATCCGGTCTCCCGGGTGGTGATAAAACTGGCCGGATATCCCCCGGATTATCTCGTCGAAATCCGGATCGCCGGTCAACTCGGCCTCCAGTTCGGGAGACATCTCCCCTCTCTGCTGCGCGTTCTTCATCATGTAGTAACGCCAATAGTTCAGGGATGACTGCAGGACCATGTTGATTAAATCGCCCGCGCTGTTGATCTGGTTGTCCTTCATCTTTTGGATGATATCCTTCATCCGTTCCTTCTCGCTGTCGGGCAGGAGAGAGAAAGTCTCCAACTGCTGAGGTGTAAAGTTCCCCTTGTCGGACAGACCCTTGCGGTACTCCCCCATAACCTCCTGCAGTTCCTGCTCGGCCTGGTTCAGGGTACGGTCCCTTTGAGCCTGCATTTCCTGAAGCTGGCGCCGCCTAATCTCCTTTTCCTCGGGGGTGGTGAAAAAAAGGCCGAAGGCCTGCTCAAAGATACCTGCTTCTTTTCTGCTCTTGGCCAGGCAGGCTCGCAAGACCCCTCTCACCTGGTTTCGATCCAGCATCTCAATGCGGGACAGAGCGGTAAGGGCGTCTACCGTCTCCGCCAGGCTGACCCGCACGCCGAGGCGCCTCAGTATCTGGACAAAGCGGGTGACGTTGTACTCGATAGTATTCGGACCGCTACCTGAGGCCTCGGCCTCGGCAACGGCCAGGACGATTTCATTTGCTTCCAAATATGCCACTCCTGTCGGCGGTACGCTTGAGATCCCTATCGGTCGCCGGCCCCGGAAAGTCAGTGGCCGTGCGCGTGTCCCCGGCAGGAACAGCCGGCGTGGCATGGTTCCCCGTCTGGGCACGCCGCTCTCAGGATGTTGTCCAGAACCGGCCCTTCGAGCACCTGCTGCCGGTCGTCCCGGTTCTTCAACAGAAGGTTGGCGGTCCGGGAAAAGCTTTCCACCGTCAGAGCGTCGGCATGCAGCGCCACCAGAGCCCTGGCCCAATCCAGGGACTCGGCTATGGACGGCTGTTTGCGCAAGTCCAGGTTGGTCCTGATGTGATGCACCGCCGCAGCGATCTGACGGTAGAGACCCTCCCCGGCCTCGGGCACCTTGAGCTGCAGAATCCTTACTTCCTTCTCGATATCCGGGTGGTCGATATACAAATAGACGCAGCGCCGTTTGAGCCCGTCCGAAAGCTCCCTGTCCCCGTTGCTGGTCAATACCACGATCGGGATCTGCCTGGCGACCAGGGTGCCCAGTTCCGGAATGGAAACCTGGAAATCGGAAAGCAGTTCGAAAAGAAAGGCCTCGAAAGGCTCATCCACCTTGTCCACCTCATCGATCAGCAGGACAACCCGTTCTGGGGACCTGATGGCTTTGAGAAGGGGTCTCTCCAGAAGGTATTCCTCATCAAAGAGGTCCTTCTCGATATCCGTTTGCGCGCAGCTGTCCTTGAGGATCTGGATCTTCAACAACTGCCTCTGGTAGTTCCACTCATAGAGAGCCTTGTTCTCATCAAGCCCCTCATAGCACTGCAGCCTGATCACCTCGGTTTTGAATACCCTGCCCAGCACCTTGGC
>DATKUX010000058.1:0-4547 GCA_035530395.1 Spirochaetia bacterium | reverse complement strand
CGGTTGTTCCACCGGGCCACCCGGTAACGGGTGTGCCGGTTACGGCGGCCACGACGAAGAGACGCCCGCTTAACCATCATGGTTATCGGCTTGCCGTCCTTGTTGATGGTTACAAACTGACGGTGATTGAGATTCGCCGCCCACACGATGTAACCGTCCTTCTCACGGATGATGACCAGCCCGGTCACCTTACTACCCGGGTCGATCTTCAGCCGCAAAAGTTCGTTGGCGGCGCATACTTCGCCTTTCAACCGGATCGTGAACGGGTACAGTTTATGCACTGCGGCCTTCCCATACCTCAGCAGCTCCCTGGCCCGCGCCGGATGGCACGGCATCAAGGGTTGATGGTGTTTGTCCAAGACGAATACCCAGTTCTGCATTCGAGTTTCCTCGCTTTCTCATGACGGTGACGGTTTGAGTGTGCCCACCCAAACTCTCCTCCCGGAAATGCAGCGGAACGGTGTACTGCCCGCGCCCGTTTCGTACTTACTCCAAGTTTGTCTGCAACGCGGGTTCCAGGGTCCGGGGCTGGGGAAGCACCCCGGAGTGGGTCTCTAAACCTTTCCGCGCGCGGTGCGTGGTCAACAGGCTGCCGCCCTCCCACGAAGCATATAGCTCCGCCGTGTAAACGGTCCCGAAGGATCTCCGGCGCTACCCTGGTCAATCGCAACCTCAGAAGGATTACTTACGGGTTGCCCCGCAAGCCTCCGGCATCAGTCGGGGGTGATTGACGCGATCAGACCATTCCAGCCCTTTGAAACACCCGGCACACCCACCTGGCTTCGTAGTTCCTCCGAGAAACTCTGCCTTCCCACCTGGTCTGGTTTGCCATAAAGTGTTGTTCTGAATATGAAAAGGAACCGGGAGGATCATGCAAGAAATGCAAAGATCCCACCCCGGTCCCCTGGATTTCGATCATTTCGTCCCCAACCTCCAACCTATCCCGGACGGGTCCAGGCAGATCAGCCCCGCTCCTCATCCAGACTGCTCGGCAGGCGGTTGACGCCTCAGCGCATGCGGCTGGTCTGAAGGGTGATGCGGTATTTTCCGCTCTCCGCTCCCCGGTCTCGGCCTTTAGTTCGGGCCACGCAGGCTTCGTGCGATAGTCCATTCCAGCCCCAGCACTTCCGTTTCTCCGAAGAGACCCGGAACCGCCTTACCACCTGCGGCCTATGGCTGTTGAAACAGCCGTCATCGGCACCGCCTGACCCTCATGGGCCCCGTTTTCCCCCAGGCGAGTGGGGTGAGTACTCACGGGCGGGTGCGGCGTGGTTCGGTCGGGACCTTTTCGCTGTGGGCGCCGACCTTGCTTGGCCTACCTGCTTTGCCTCGTAGCTCTCGCTACGGCCGGTGGCAGGATTCTCTTCCCCGTTGTTTGACCGACTGCCCAATCCCCTTCGGTATCGCATCTCACGCCGTCTGGTTACTCATCGCTTCGGATGGGCTCTTTCAGGGTTCACCGCCCGCGCTCGTGGCGCCCCGTTTGTGGACAGCTACACCCTTTCCAAACGCGCCCTTTCGGGACACACCCTCCACGCCTTCCGCCTCGCGGCCGGCACCGGTTGGGACTGCTTGCTGTATGACATTATAGATCATATTTCTTAAATAGTAAAATGACTCTTTAAACCGTATGACGTGAAAAGGCCGTAATTTTGTTAACCACATGACCCTATTGGCCCAACACGCCCCGCTGGTTCAAATTATGCAACATTACCGCGATTACAAAGCGAGTTCGCCCGGACCCAGCTTACCTTTCCCCTCCGAACCGGTCTCACGTAGTCCGGGAAGCGCACTTCGACCGGGGTCAGATCCGCGATTTTGACCCACGGCCTGCCCCGTTGTTTTGTGTGTTCCACCTGTCCCGAAGACATGGGAAGAGCAGGTAGAAGAACCGTAACTGCCGCATGAAGCAAACCAGGATCAGCGAGTAGCCCCGGGGGGTTGCTGCAGTCCCCGAAGAGTTACGCTTTCCCCAGCAGCCGTGTCATGACCAGGTGAATTATTATCCGGCGATCTCATGCCGAAGGGACCGTTGCGGCGCCGGGAGCCACTGTTACCAGGAGACTGGATCGGGCCCACATCGGAAATCGTGGCCCCGATCCTCCCATAAGCACGCTGGCAAACAGGGCAAAAGGTTCCCGGTATCCCAAATTTCCTGCGAGCGAGGACGGAAAGAGGATCTTATCAGGATTTGTTGAAAAATTACAAGGATACCGGCGAACGCTTTTTGACCGGGATGATGCTGAAGGCCATGAAGGACTTTTTCATAAGCCGTACCGGAGCTGACCAGGGATGGGCCGAATGGGTAGCCTGGCAACTGGAAGAGGCAGGTTATTCGGTGGTTCTGCAGGACTGGGACTTTCGCCCCGGCCAGAACTTCGTTTTGGAAATGAACCGTGCAGCCCAAGTGGCTGAACGTACCATCGCCGTCCTCTCGCCGGATTATTTGGCCGCTCCTTTTACAGCACCTGAATGGGCGGCGGCTTTTGCCCTGGATCCCCAGGGAACAGAAGGCCGATTTATCGTAGTTCGCGTCCGCGAATGCACTCCACCTGGCTTAATGAGATCTATCATCTACATCGACCTGGTAGACGCCACTGAAAAACATGCAAGAAAACGTCTTATCGACGGCGTCAAACCTGGTCGCGCCAAGCCTTCCACACCACCCCCATTCCCTCAGCAGTCCCCCCGCGTGGTGAACCAACGACCCCGCTTCCCTGGCGCTTTGCCGCCTGTCTGGAATGTCCCCCATTTTCGCAACCCCAACTTCACCGGGCGGAAAGCTTTATTACGAAAGCTACGGACAACCCTAGTGTCAGGAAGACACGCGGCGCACATCCGGGCCATAGCCGGACTCGGGGGTGTCGGCAAGAGTCAGGTAGCTTTGGAGTACGCCTATCGTCATACAAGAGACTATGATGTTGTTTGGTGGATTCGAGCTGAGGAGCCGGCTACCTTGGCCATCGATTATGCGCAGTTGGCTACGAAACTCGGTTTACTGGCCAAAGATCTTCCCCAGTCGGACCACATTGCTGCAGTCCGTGCTTGGCTGGGACAAAACGGTGGATGGCTGCTTATCTTTGACAACGCGGACAGCCCCGAAGAAATTCGTCCCTATATGCCTCAGGGTGGCACAGGCCACATCCTTGTTACTTCGCGCAACCCTAATTGGAAAGAAATTGCCTTTGTTATGCCCGTCGAAATCTGGGAAAGGGAAGAATCAGTTAAGTTCCTCTGCCGACGAACAGAACAAACGGACAAAGTCATGGCTTCCGACTTAGCTAAGGAACTCGGAGACCTGCCCCTGGCATTAGAACAAGCGGCGGCCTATGTGGAAGCCGCCGGAGTAACCCTGGCCCAATACCTGAACCTGTTCCGCCATTATCACCTCGAACTGATGAAGAGGAACCGACCGCCGGCAGGATATAAGGCAACGGTAACTACCACCTGGAAGATTACCTTCGAACAGGTGCAGGAGGCATCGCCCGCAGGCGCGGACCTGTTGCGCCTGTGCTCTTTCCTGGCCCCGGACGATATCCCTAAGGAATTCTTGACCAATGGAAGAGAGTGGCTGCCGAAACCTTTACGCTTCGCCGTTGCTAATCCACTAAAGTATAACCAGATATTAGCGGACTTGAGGCGCTATTCCCTGATCAACCTAAACCAGGAGGTCTTGTCCCTACACCGTTTGGTGCAAGCTGTGCAACGGGACGAATTGACGGATAAACAAAGAGAATACTGGTCCCAAATAACACTTCGCTTCATTAACGAGCTTATCCACCGGGGCCAGGACGATATGCGGGTATGGCCCAAGTATTTTCGTCTTCTACCTCACGCTTTGGAAGCCACGAAGCACTGTGAAGAGCATCTAGAACCCCAACACCCCGACATGATTAATTCATTCAGCAACTTAGCCAGACTATACTACGAATTGGGAAACTACCAGCAGGCCGAATCCCTCTTGCATCGCGTCCTAGCTGTCAAGGAGAAGCTCCTAGGACCGGACAACCCCGATATCGCCACCAACCTCAATAACCTCGCCTTGCTGTACACGAATCAGGGAAAATACGAGGCTGCCGAACCGCTCTACCAGCGAGCCTTATTTATCACAGAAACCGCCCTCGGCCCAAACCACCGGAATGTGGGTGTTGCACTCAACAACCTTGCCCTACTGTACGATATCCAAGGGAAATATGTTGCTGCTGGACCACTCTATCATCGTGCCCTCGTCAACAGCGAAAGGGCTCTGGGCCCCAACCACCCTGATATCGCCATCACCCTCAATAACCTCGCCGGACTGCATGAGAGCCAAGGAAATTACGAGCTTAACGAACTGCTATACCAGCGAGCCTTACTCATCACTGAAAAGTCCCTCGGACCCGACCACCCGACTGTAGCGGCTACGCTTAACAACTTAGCCGGACTGTATACGAGCCAAGGGAAATATGAGGATGCCGAACCGCTCTACCAGCGCGCGTTAGCCATCATAGAAAAGGCGCTGGGACCTGAACACCCGAGCGTAGCCATCACCCTCAATAACCTAGCCG
>DATKUX010000057.1:0-11346 GCA_035530395.1 Spirochaetia bacterium | reverse complement strand
TTAAAAAGACGAGGATTAGCCGCCCTTTATCCTAAAAGAATGTTATTAACTTGTAACTGGGCGAAGTCCCGGGCATCGACTTCTACTGGTTGACTAAAATATTTCATTAAGTGGACCTCTGGTGTTATATAGTTTTTGAGGTTATTCCGCCAAATAACTACCTCGGCTTCGTTTTTGTGAAAGCCGGGATGATTTGTGGCATAGTGCTGATAGGCATGTCTGCCCTCATGAAGGACGGTTTCAATTGCAGGCTTGGGTTGGTCTTGCTCTATTAGGAGAGCATTAAGATAAATACTCCCACCATGATAGTACCCGGAGAGATGTCCTTTCATGGTGATAAAACATACGTCACAAGATGGCCGATTTTGGGACTGTGCAATCATGTTTTCGATTTCCTCAAGTGCCATACGACGCTCAGAGATATCGAGTAATTGCCACCGATGAACAGCAAGATGCTTGGCATCTATCATTTCAGGCTTGCCGGATTTTCTATGTCAAGAGAGTCAAGTCCATGCTTAATCCCGTAATTGATAGCTTCAGTAGTGGTCTTGGGATCCTTAATCAGCCCGTCCAAAACAAGCAAAGCACTAGGAAATTTCTGTCCGAGGTTATCCATCAGCCATTTAATGCTATAACCTTGGACAACTTTATTAATAATCTGCCCATTTTTTAGCCATTGCTTAAGAGGCTCGACGAGAGTCGAATCTAAATGCAATAGATCATCTGCGGTAACTTTGGCAGCATAAGAAGGATAGCCTTGTTTTTTTAAGGCTTTTACTAGCTCTTCCTTGGGCTTGGCATATTTCGTTCGCCAAGTACCCATCGAAGAATTATCTGCGAGCTTAACGACGGCACGAGAAATATAACGGTGATGACGGCTGGTAGCTTCCCCGATGCCTATCACGCTGACTTTCCATGATCTCTTTAGACCCGTCCTTACGTCGTGCTTAATTTTTACAATTTCCATACTTACTTTTTTGGCCGCACCGGCCAGCATGTTTTTCTCCTTGGTCATATCCAAGTAATTCTGTTTACTCACGACGATCACTCCTTTTATGAGCGATATTGGAATTAAACCCTGCCTCTCAGCTCCAGTATACCCCTCGCCTCATAAATCCGCAACCATCTTTCGCACCTTTTGTCCAGTCGGGTACCTACCTAGGCCTTCACCAGGGGCTTACATAGCGCCTTGCGCCCCCACGAAAGAGACGGGGGCAAATCATTCTCCCCCGATGCCCAGTTCGGCCAGCTTCCCGGGCAGCGGCACCCCGCTGGCCGGATCCCAGCCCCGGGCCCGGCAATACTCGGCCAGGGTATCCTGCACCGCTTCCCGGTCCAGGACCTTCCCCTCCGCCTCCCCGTTCAGGGGCTCCCGGTAAAAGCGTTCGGGAAAGACGGATTCCCTTATGTTTTCCCCCTCGCGCAGGTTAAAGAGCTTCTGCAGGTTCCAGACCCGCTCGCCGCAGGCCAGCATCTCCCCCGGAGTCAGCTCCATACCGGTAGCCGCTGCCCAGAGACGGGACAGGAGTTCCGGTCCCAGGGTGTGCAGGACAGGCGGCCGTATGCAGATGCCCAGGCAGTTATAGAGGGCGATCAGGTCTTCGGACCACTTGGCCATGCGGGGGATGTCCACATCCCTGGTTTCGGGATCAAAAATGGCCTCCTTGTCCCGGGCACTCATGTCCAGACCGGTCAGCATGGCCTCGTCGAAACCGAAACGCTCCGTCCGGTAGGGAACGGGGTTTTCGTTGTAGCGCAGGTTTTCCACTGGGTTGCGGGTGCGCAGGTGGTCGCCGCCGCGGGTATTGGTCAGGTAGCCGAAGGTCCAGGTGGACCAGCGGCCCCGCGGGTCGGCGATAGGCAACTCCAGCCCTTTGACCTCCATGGCGTAGCCATAGGCACCCGGTATTTGCCGCGAAGCCAGCCGCGTTCCTTCCGCCAGCACGTCGCCTATCCCCCGGCGGTAGGTAATCAGATCCAAAAGGGCCAGGGCCTTCTCCTCGCTGCCCCAGGCCGGCTCAAAACCCACGTCCCGGGAGCTCAGGACACCTCGTTCATACAATTCGGTGGCAAAGGCCACGGTGGAGGCGGCCGACACGATGTCCAGGCCGTTTTTCTGGCAGTAGGCCGTCAACCGGGCCACCGCCCGCAGGTCCAGGATTTCCAGACCCGCCCCCAGGCAGAAGACCGGTGTGACCTCCATATCTTTAAGAGCCAGGTCCTCCCCCACCAGGGTCCAGTGAGCGCAGGCGATCGGGCAGGCGCTGCAGGCTATACCACGTTTGGAGAGCTGCGGCACCATCTTACGGGTGCAGTTTTCCTCCCAGCCCGCCAGCCGGCCGGTTTGGAAGTTCTTACCGGGCAGGGCCCCGAAGGCTCCGTAAGGACTGGCTGCGAGCATGGTGCCGTAGCGAGCGAAGGATGTGTAAAAAGGGGATGCCTTGACTTTGGTGGTGGTTTCCCGGGTCAGGCTCAGGAATCCCCTGGGGTCGGCGGGCCGCAGACTACCCCGCCCCCGAACCGCCACGGCTTTCAGACGCTTGGAGCCCATGACCGCACCCAGTCCGGTGCGGGCCCAGGCATCATACGGTCCGTTCTGGATGCTGGCGAAACGAACCATGTTCTCACCGGCCGGACCGATCAGGGCAGCCTGTACCTGGTCATCCCCGAGTTCCGCGCGGAGGAGGCGCAGGCTCTGCCAGGCATCCAAACCCCACAGGCCGGCCGCGTCCCGTATCTCCAGCCCCTGCCCGGTTATCCACAGGTACACCGGGCGCTGGGCCCGGCCACGGATCACCAGGCCGTCGTACCCCGCCATTTTCAGCTCCAAACCCCAGTAGTAACCGGAGTTGGCCGTACCGAAAAGGCCGGTGGCCGGCGACTTGGCCGACACCTCGGTCCGGCTGGCGGTCAAAAGGTTGGTACCTACCAGCCCGCCAACGCCGAAAACCAGGGTGTTTTCCGGGCCGAGGGGGTCTACCCCGGCCTGTTGCCCGGTCCAGAGAAAGCGGGCACCCAGAGAAAGCCCCCCCGGGTGGAGACGGCGCTCCGCGTCCGTCAACTGCACCTCGGCCGTGCGGCCGCTGGAGAGATCCACATCCAGGACGCGGCCCCGGTAAACGTCACCCGTCATGTTCGGTCGCTCCTTCCCCAGTTGACGGCAGAGAACGGATGGCCCCCGACGGGCATACCTGCGCACACTGGTGGCAACGGCGGCAGGTCGACTTGAAGGCGATTGTGAACAGGCCGGCAAAATCGTCACGGGTCACGCTAACGTGGGCCGCCCCGGGACTGAACTCGCCCTGGTTGAAAAGAGAACAGGTCAGGGCACACAGGGAGCACCCCACACAGAGGGTGGGATCAACAGCCAGAACTCTACCCATGACCGGCCCCCCTTGTCGTTGCATCGTTTCATGTGGATCAACCAACCTCGGTCAGTTTGGGCAGCCAGACCGCAAAGGTAGATCCGTGTCCGGGTTCACTGTCCACCGTGATCCGGCCCTGGTGCTGCTCGGAGATCAATTTGGCGATGGACAGCCCCAGGCCCGTACCCCCGCCGGCCTTGCGGGCCCGGTCGGTGCGGTAGTATCGCTCGAAAATGTGCTCCTGCTCGGCCGGATCGACGCCGATGCCGCTATCGGTGATCCCGACTACCTGATAATCCTCTTCCTGACGTACCGTCAGGTACACCTGCCCCCCGGCCGGCGTATATTTGAAGGCGTTGTCCAAAATGATGAGGAAGAGCTCCTTGAGAGCATCGACATCACCCATGACCACTCCGACGTCTTCCGGGACATCGGCTGTAAAGCTCATCGGGCCTGCCAGAATGGCCCCCTGCCTAGCCACTTCCCGCAGAACGGGAGCGAGCTCCACCGGCACCAGTTCCGGTTTGTACCCCGCATCAGCCCGGGCCAGCAACAGCAGGTCGTGAACCATCCGGGACATGCGCGCCGCTTCCGAGGAGATATCGGCCAGGGCCTCCCTCTGCATCTCCGGATTGGCCTGACCGGCGCGCTGCAGAAGCTCCACGTTGCCCCGGATGGTGGTCAGGGGCGTGCGCAGTTCATGTGAGGCATCGGCCAGAAACCTTTTTTGCAAGAAATGGGCCTCTTCCAAACGGCGGTACGCAGCCTGGAGCCGGTCCAGCATGGCGTTGATGGTGTGCACCAAGCGGCCCAGTTCATCATCTGGTCCCCGGTATTCGACCCGGCGGTCCAGGTCACGGGCTTCCTCCACCCCGGCTGCCGCATGGGTGACCCGGTCGATCGGCAAGAGCGCCGCCCGGGCCAGGAGCCAGCCCAGGGAACCAGCCGCCAGAACCGTCAGCACGCCCCCCAAAAAAAGAAAAACCCTCAGGCGGTATAAGGTGGCATCGAGCGGCACCATCGAGCGCCCCACCTCCAGAACCCCGATGGTCTGCCCCCGCCAGATGAGAGGCTGGCTGTAAATGCGAATGCGCTGGCCGGCCGGACCGGTGGTCTCAAGAACGCTTTTCCCGCCGCCGGCTGCCATCAGGGCCGCCTGAGAAAGCGGCAAAACTTGCTGGCCCAGGTTGGCGGAGTGAGCTACCACCTGACCGCTCAAGGTCTCGGCCTGGAGATAGGTGTTAGGGGCGGCAAAGGCGTCCACATTGGGCAGGATGACATGTTCCGTCGGACCGGGGTAGCCGCCTACCACTTCAATGGACCGGACAACTTCGTTTGCGGTGGCCATCAGATCGTTATCCACACTAGCCCGAAGATTGCGGCCCAGAACAAAATACAGGGCAAGGGCAAATACCAGCAGGGTCAATGCCAGCACACCGCTATACCACAAGGTCAGTTTAAGCCGTACCGACACTGTTCTCCACCCCGCTTCGACCCCCGGCTATTCTTTTAAAACGTAGCCCACCCCGCGTACCGTCTGGATAACTCGCCGTTCCCCGCCCTCCTCGAGCTTTTGTCTGAGCATACCAACGTACACTTCCAGGACGTTGGACTCGCCGGCAAAATCGTAACCCCAGACCCGTTCCATGATAAGGTCCCGGGTCAGCACCTGGCGGGGATGCTCCAGGAAAAAGCGCAAAAGGTCGAATTCCTTAACCGTCAGGATAAGAGGCCGCTGGCCCCGGTAGACTTCCCTGCTAATGGCGTTCATGGTCAGGTCAAGGAAAGCCAGCTGCCCCTGTCCGCCCTCGTCCCGCCGCCGGCGCAACAGCGCCCGCACCCGGGCCAGTAGTTCCTCCAGGGCAAAGGGTTTGACCAGGTAGTCGTCGGCGCCGGCGTCCAGGCCCTTGACCCGGTCCGAGACCTCGTCCTTGGCCGTGATCATCAGAATGGGCACGTCCCCCCGGCTCCGGATTTCCCGGCACACCTCCCAGCCGTCCAGACCCGGCATCATGATGTCCAGCACCACCAGGTGGGGCCCGAACGACGCATAAGCCGCCAGACCTTCCGGCCCGTCGGCCGCTACCGCCACCGTGTAACCTTCAAAGACCAGGCTCCGTTTCAACATGGCCGTGATCTTAGGGT
Source organism: Spirochaetia bacterium (assembly GCA_035530395.1). GTDB lineage: Bacteria > Bacillota > Desulfotomaculia > Desulfotomaculales > JAJYZD01 > JAJYZD01. Next base: position 5,836 of record DATKUX010000057.1, on the reverse strand, counting down.
CGTCATCCACCACCAGGATGCGGAAAGCTGTTTTGGACCCGCGGTTTTCTTCCTCGCGTAACATAATCCGTCCCTCTTCGTTATTTGCTGCCCAGAGTGGCCTGCACACCCAGGCTGGCCCCGTTGCGGATTACGGTCAGTTGCACCGCCGTACCGGGGCTCGCGCCCTGAATTTTAGCCATCAGGTCGTCCGGGCCGTTAACTGTTTGCCCGTTATATCCTGTTACTACGTCCCCCTGCAGCAGACCGGCCTTAGCCGCCGGGCTGTCCTGCGTTACACCGGCAACCAGAGCACCCTGTCCGTCCGGCAAACCCAGGCTGGTGGCCATGTCGGAAGGCACGCTGCTCAAGGATACACCGAGGAAAGCAACCGTTTTATGGTTTACCCAGTTGTTCAATACCGGCTTGACCGTGCTGGTGGGAATGGCAAAGCCGATGCCTTGGGCATCCGTGCTCACGGCTGTATTGACGCCGATGACGTCGCCGTTCAGGTTGAGTAGCGGACCGCCGCTGTTGCCGGGGTTGATGGAGGCGTCAGTCTGTAAAAGGTTGGAATACTGGCGGTTGCCCACCGTGATGGGTCTGGCCTTGGCGCTGAGCACACCCACCGTCACCGTGTCGTCCAGACCGTAGGGATTACCTATGGCAATCACCCATTCGCCCACCCGGGATTGGTCGGAATCGCCCAGGGTGAGGGTGGGCAAGTCGCTGCCGGCATCGATTTTGACCAGGGCCAGATCCAGGCTGTAATTTTGGTCCACCACCTGAGCCTGGTACGGCTTTGAGCGCCCCGCGACCGTTACCATGATGCTGCTGGCCCCGTTGACTACATGGTCGTTGGTGAGGATGTAGCCGTCTGAGGACATGAGAAAGCCGGAGCCCAAGCCTTGTTGAACCTGGGTTTGCGGACCGAAAGGAAACTCGTTCCCGAAAAACTGGCGAAACAGCGGGTCGTTGGCAAATGGATTGTTTCCCTGGCTTTGCACTACCGTTTCGATCTTCACTACCGCCGGGCTGGTACGAGCCACGATATCGGCAATGGTACCCGGTCCCAAACCGGGACCCTGGTTGGCCGCGATGGTATCCCCGGCGGATCCGGTAACGAGGTTGCCAGTAGCCGTGACCACATTCGGGGAGCCGTTTCCGCCCAGGCCGCCCGGCAAGACACCGTAGGCCGCCAGACCCAGCATCAGGACAGCCGCCGCCAGAAAAGAGATAATCAACTTCAAGCGGGTCACCGGATTGGCAAAGGGTCTTCTCATGGTTTAATGCGAACACTCCTCCTCCCGGCCGGGAGGCGAAAAGCGCCGCCTAATCCCCCTTTCGCTCGTTTGGAAGCGTTTCCCGGCTTTACCCATCCCTGCGCAACGGAAGGAACCGGGACCCAAGTGGTCAAACTATAAGAATATGGTCAGATTACCACAGCGAGGTGCTCTTTATGTCTTCCGTAACCAGGATGGCCCTCATCTTAGCCGGCCTTGGCACAATCGGCCTTTTTTCCTTCCTCGCCGGCTTGTTCAGTGTACTTCGGCACCGGAAATAAGTCCGAAAAAGGACCTTAACCCTATTCTCTTTCGCCGGGAGCCGGCCGAACTCCTTTTTGCCGCAGGCCGCCTGTTTTTACCTTTGAAAAAAGCGGCGAGGGACTAGCCCCTCGCCGCCACCTTCACCCGCCGGGGAAATGCAACACCTGGTTACGATACTTCAATTTGGATTTCTTTCGGCCGGGCTTTCTCCTCTTTAGGAATCACTACATCCAGAATCCCGTCCTTGTAACTGGCCTTTATTTCATCGGCCTTTACCGGAACTCCTACGGTGAAAGCCCGGTAGAAGGAACCGTAGGACCGCTCCACGCGGATGAACCGGTCGCCTTTTTCCTCTTTCTCCTGCTTGCGCTCGCCCTGGATGGTCAGCTGATTATCGTGCAAGTTGATTTTGATGTCCTCGCCCTTGATCCCCGGAATCTCCGCCCTCACAACCACTTTGTCCGAATTTTCCTTGATATCCACGGGAAACATCCAGGATGCCGCCGCCGGTACGTTTTCCTCGCCCCCGAAGATTGTGTCGTCAAACAGGCGGTTGATGGACCTCTGCAGGGACTGCCCATCGCGGAAGGGATCCCAACGTACGATAGACATGGTCCAACCTCCATTCCAGATGGGTTAATTTAGGAACAGCTATTTTTTCTTATTCTTCCCCGGCAGAAAAAACCATAAACTTGGCGGGTCAATCTTCCGGGTCATCCTTAGACAACCCCAGTCGCATCTCCATTTCCAGAATGATCCTCACGCCGGCCAGGTTGACCCCCTTGACCCGGGTATAATAACGGATCTTGCGTATGACGGCGATATCCCGGGCCGAGTACAGCCTGGTATTGCCTGCCGTGCGTACCGGTGTAAGGAATCCGTATTCCTCATACAATCTCAGGGTGCGGGGATGGCACTGGGATAGCTCCGGCGCCACGCTGATGGCAAACAAGGCCTTGTCGTCCGGCAACCGTGCTATAACCCCAACCCCCTTTTCACGACCCGTCATTGTGTCAAGTAAAATATGACAATGCCATTGTCAAGATATCTTACGAAGTGATTATAGAAAATGCTACGTCCATACGCCTGGACCATCGCACGTCTTGACCACGGGAGACTTCGGCCCGGAGCTGTGGCGTTGCCCTGAAGACTTCCGTTCCAGCCCAAAGAAAACGGGGCAAAGAAAGCTCGCCTGCTTCCTTTGCCCCGGGTTTCTACCACGAAATGATCAACGTCTTAAAACTCGAACAGCCTGACCTTCGCCGGATCGACCGCCGCCAGGGCGGCTATTTCCTCCCCAGTCGGAGACGGCGTTACCGGCGTGCTTTCATCTATGTCCACCGGAAAGCCTGTTTCCCGGCGCACCATGGCCGGATCCGCGTACGGATGGATGCTTTCCACCTGCAACCCTTGCGGCCCGAGACGAAAAACCGCCAAGGGGGTAACCACCCGGTCCACCCGGCCACAGGCCGTGGCGAAGGAAACCTGCTCCACGAAGGTACGCGGGTCGTGCTTGGTGCGCCAGAGAATCACCCGCCGGGCCGTTTCCATGAGAAAGGCGCTGCCGGCTCCGCCCGGCAGCCGGACTTTCGGTTTATTGTACGGTCCCACGGCGCTCATGTTGATGCAGCCCCGGCGATCGATCTGGATGCCGCTCAAGAAGGCCGTATCCAACCGGCCCCGGGCCGCCAGGTCGAAAACGTCCTGCAATTCGAAGAGGCTGGCCGTACCCGCAAGGAGCACCGGGTCCACCGTGGATTCGGGCAGGCACTGCGGCTGAGGATCCACGCTGCCGGTAATATTCAGGTAGACGAGGTCCGGCGCGTGGAGTTTCTTGGCCAGAAGAACCGCCACCATGGGGAGCGGAGAAGCCACCCCGTGAAACACCGTTTCCCCGTTTTGCAGAAGGCGGGCCAGGCTGACCGCCATCTGGTCTGCTATCTCTTGACTCACGGTGACCCTTCCCTTCCCGGCCGGGCCCTAGTCCCGGTCATAAACATGGGTCGTCAAAAACGTCTGATACCGGTCGTCATCGGTGGCCGCTTGCAGATAGCCGGTGAGAAACTCCCGGTCGTATGGGTAAAGCTGCCCGCAACTGGTGGGCCGGGCCCCGCCGGGCACCTCGACCACCGCATCCACGGAGAAGCCCGGAAAATCGGCCCGGCGCGGCGACTCGACAAACTTTTGCGTTTGCACGATCTTTTCGCACGTTACCAGCACTTTCCGGGCGGCCCGCATGAGCAACACATCGTCATAACGGGAACCGGCGATGAAGGTGTTGCCGGCCGAATCACACTCGTGCACATGCACCACCGCCCAATCCGGTACGATGGCCGGAATGACCACCACTTCCCCACTCCCGTAGGGATCGGCTACCTTGCGGAAACCCTGCGCTTCCACCAGGTCCGAGTCTAAGAGCCCTTTCAGCGGCATAAAGGGTACACCCTGGACTGCGGCCCGCAGCCCTGCGTGTACGCTGGCTCAGGTATGTTCGTACAGCTTGACCCGGCCGCTCTCCACCGCCTTACGGAAACGGGGGGCCAGCCCGAAGTTCTCGAAGCCTACGTAGGCGGCTAACACGGCGTCGGCCACCCCGGTACCGCACAGCACGTCGACATCGTAAGCCCCGGCTGTCTTCACCAGGGTCAGCCCCTTTTTGCCCTGCCGGATCAATTCGTGAATGGCGGCGCAGGGCGAGCGGTGGATGGTGTTGCCGCCCAGAGCCACCGTGCTGCCGTCGGCGATGGCCTTTATCGCTTCCGGCAGAGAAACAACCTTGCTTGACATCCTATCCCAGATCCTTTCCAGAAATGGCGCGCGGAAGTTATTCGATGCATTAGTGGTTCTTCCCGGGGCGCCACTTTCCCTTCTGACATCACCCGGCAGGAACCTTTTCGGTGGAGATGGCCAGTGGGAAGCGACTGGGAAGACAACTTCATCCGGACCTGGAAAGGGGCCAAGGGCTGATCTGCTTCAGGCCCAGCCCACCTCGGCCGGCCGGGGCAGCTTTCGGCGGGTGATTTTGGCCACGATTCCCGCCCTGGTCGGATCCGGGCAGCGAACAAACTCCGTGCACACTCCCTCCGGCTCCATCTTTTTCTCGTAGGGTGTTCCTGCATAAGTCCAAGGAAGCCGTCCACCGAACACCAGAACCCGCACCATGCTGTTGACGCTGTCCAGAAGCTACGGACAGAGCGATCCGATATCCTCCGGGTACCTGAATACCTGGCCGACCTGATGTATCTCGCAGCCACCCGCCTCGTCTATTTCGATCTGCACGGCATAATCTATGTAACCCATCTTCGCACTCCCTCCGTTTCTAAACCGCCCGGTGTTCTGACCGGGGTATTAGCCGCAAAGCCTGAAAACACCTGCTGAATACCAGAGTCTTTGTCCGTAAGGTAGGGCCGGCGGCGACTTGGCTTGCGGGGCCGACCGTGGAACAGGAGTTTCGTCTTGACCAAAACCAGCGCATCGGTATAATCAGAGTAAAAATGACGTGCGCTACAACAGATGCCAAGGAGGGTCGACCGTGGACGAGATCCGGGAAACCGCCCTGTCTTACCGCAGTGGGAAGTACACCTACGAGGATTACGCCAAACTTCCGGAGGGCCCGCGCTACCAGTTGATCGGAGGTGACCTGGTCTTGGCCCCTTCCCCCACTCCCTATCACCAGGACGTCTCATGGAACATAAACCACCTGATAGGCGGTTTCGTACTGGCCCACGACCTGGGCATCGTCCGTTACGCCCCGCTGGACGTCTACTTAAACGAAAAGGAGACCTACCAGCCGGACATTATCTTCATCGCCAGGAACAGGCTGGGGATCAAGGGCAAGAAGAAAATCGAAGGCGCGCCCGATCTGGTAGTGGAAATCCTTTCCCCTTCCACCGCCTACGATGACCTGACAACCAAGTTCAAGAACTACGAGAAGTACGGCGTCAAGGAATACTGGGTGGTGGATCCCGGGGCGAAAAGCGTGGAGATTTTCGTCGCCGCCAGCGGCAGGCTCCTTTCCGACCAGAGGGTCGCCGGACAGGGGACGGTGGTCTCCAAGGTCCTGGCCGGATTCACCGTGGACCTGGACTCACTGTTCTTTGATCCCGGTGAATAGTTATTTGATAACTTTCCGGAAATGAGAAGAGACCCTGCCTTTTGAGCAGGGTCTCTTCTAAAATAATTCCGGCGGCGACTTACTCTTCCGGGGGCTTGCGCCCCGGGTACCATCAGCGCGGGAGGGCTTAACTGCCGTGTTCGGGATGGGAACGGGTGTGACCCCTCCGCCATAGCCACCGAAAAGGTGAAAATGT